>JBPXJX010000104.1:0-1490 GCA_051715525.1 Bacteroidales bacterium | reverse complement strand
TGTGTGGAAGTTTGTTCACTACACCACCGACCATCTTCCCGAAGGGAATGTTAGCATCGAGCAGCTCATGATGTCGGTTCAGAAACTCATTAAAGATGTTGATGAATTAAAGCGAGAACTTAGGAAGAGAGAATAGAGAAGTAAAGGAAGTTAGAGAAGTTAGAGAAGTTAGAGAAGATAAAGAGCTATTGATTTTATTTGTCACTTCTCACTTGCTCCTTACCACTTGCCACTTAAAATGGAAACGCTAGAAAAACTCAAAATCCTTTCGGCTGCTGCAAAGTACGATGTATCGTGCTCATCGAGTGGTAGCAATCGGAAGAATACACCCGGAGGGCTAGGCAATGCAGCGTATGCTGGTATCTGCCATAGCTTTGCTGATGATGGGCGTTGCATTTCACTTCTAAAAATCCTTTTCACCAATCATTGTATTTACGATTGCGCATACTGCGCAAACCGTAAGAGTAATGATATACCCAGAGCAACCTTTAATGTTGATGAGGTGGTAGACTTAACCATCAACTTTTACCGGCGAAACTATATTGAAGGGTTATTCCTCAGCTCAGGTGTTGTAAAAAGTCCTGATTTTACGATGGAGCGACTTGCCCGCATTGCTCGCGATTTAAGGTTAGTTCACAAGTTTAACGGCTATATCCACCTAAAAAGCATACCGGGTGCAAGTCCAGATTTGATAAAAGCCGCTGGGCTTTATGCTGATAGGCTAAGCGTTAATATTGAAATACCTTCTGAGCAAAATCTGAAGATGCTTGCGCCGGATAAAAACTACATGAGCATTCTTGACCCGATGAGCTACATACGCAATGAAATTGCTATAAACAAGGAGGAACGACGTAAGTATAGCAAAGCACCAATCTTTACTCCAGCGGGGCAAAGTACTCAGCTGATAATTGGCGCAACACCCGATACTGATAATCAAATAATGCATCTGTCATCATCGCTTTACTCAGAGAATAAGCTAAAAAGGGTTTACTACTCTGCTTACAACCCTACAAATGAATACGATAAGCGCTTACCAGCGCTAACAACGCCTCCACTTCGCAGGGAACATCGGCTTTACCAAGCCGACTGGCTACTTCGGTTCTATCAATTTAAGGTTGATGAAATTGTAAACGATAATCATCCAAATCTTGATTTGGAACTTGATCCTAAATTAGGTTATGCATTACGAAATCCGCATTTGTTCCCTGTTGATATCAATCGCGCCGATTTACATATGATTTTAAGAGTTCCGGGTATTGGGCCAAAATCGGCTAACTTAATACTTAGCGCCAGGAGGTTTAGCAAGCTTAACTCGCTTCATCTTCAGAAAATGGGAGTGGTAATGAAACGTGCCCGTTACTTTATAACGTGCAACGAACTGCCAAGTTCGACAATTCAAGAATTAACACCCCAAAGACTCCGTACACAAATATTGCAAACTGAACGAAGCAAGCAACTATCGGATGCCATGCAGCTAACGCTATTTTAAA
>JBPXJX010000103.1:0-3200 GCA_051715525.1 Bacteroidales bacterium | reverse complement strand
AACCTCTTATTCGTGGCAATTAGCTCTGGTATAAGGTGGTTATGATAATCGATAATTGGCATCTTCTTAGCGTGCTCGTGGTAAAGCCTTTCGGCCGATTTGTTTTGAAGCAAGAAGTTATCGTCTAGAAACGTTTTCATTGTGTAATTTTTTTATGTTTCTAATCAGTTATTGGGCTATATTTGGGAACTAGCGATTTCATTACTATCCATCCAATTAGGTATGCAATAGCACAAATTGAGAAGATGATGAAGTAACCAGATTTTATCCCTTCGAACCCAAAGAATTTCATATTGCTATTTTTAGCAAAATCGAATAGTACCCCTGAGCCCTTATTAATCAGGAATGAACCGATACCACCCGCCATACCCCCAATGCCTGTTATCGTTGCAATAGCCGGTTTTGGGAACATATCGCCAACAGTAGAGAAAATATTTGCCGACCAAGCTTGATGGGCTGCTCCTGCAATACCAATGATGATTACCGGAAACCAATAAGAATAATACCCTAATGGTTGTGCCAATAAGGCTAAAAGAGGTAGAAAGGCAAAAATTAACATAGAGCGCATTCGACCTGCGTAAGGATTCATTCCCTTTTTATTCACAAAGTACGATGGAAGCCATCCGCCAATGATTGAAAGCAAGGTGATTGCATATAGTACAAACAATAATACCTGAGCCATTGTAGTATCGGAGGTTAGACCATAAACATCGCTAAGATATGCTGGTGTCCAGAATAGGTAGAACCACCACACCCCGTCAGTCATGAATTTACCAAAAGCAAAAGCCCATGTTTGTTTGTACTTAAAACTTTCTTTGAACGATATTTTCTTATCTATCTTTTCAACATTATTGTTTGCTGCGGTTTCGGCAATAATATCCTGATTGATATAGTTTAGCTCTGCTTTATTAACCAATGGATGTACATTGGGTTTTTTATACAAGAAAACCCAAAAACCCATCCAGATAAAACCAAGCGCGCCAATAATGATAAATGCCATTTCCCATCCGTAATGCACTGCAATTACTGGGATGGTAATAGGAGCAATTAGCGCACCAACGGTGGCTCCTGCATTAAATATGCTAGTGGCAAAAGCACGATCCTTTTTAGGAAAATATTCGGCTGTGGCCTTTATGGCTGCAGGAAAGTTTCCCGCCTCGCCAAGAGCAAGAATAAAACGTGCAAAAATGAATAAGGTAACGCTTACACTTATTATCATTCCTACATTATCGATAGTACCAATTGCATTTTTTGCATCTTCGAAACCGACAAGCCACTTGCCTGCAATTATTCCAGATGTTGCTATTCCACAAAATGCATGTAGAACAGCACCGACCGACCATACACCAATAGCCCAAAGAAACCCTTTCTTAGTATCCATCCAGTCTACAAACCGACCGGCAAAGAGCATGCTTAAAGCGTAGAATATTGAGAAAAGAGCAGTAATTGTGCCGTAATCGTTGTTTGTCCAATGGAACTCAGGTGAGATAAAGTCTTTCCATGTTAACGATAGAACCTGACGGTCCATGTAGTTTATGGTTGTGGCAAAAAATAGTAATCCACAGATAATCCATCTGTAATTAGTCTTTTTTATAATAGTAGTTTCTAAGGACATGGTATTGGTTATAAGTGGTTAATATTAAGCGTTGTAAGTTGATGATGCAGTATCTCCACCACGACCAGTCCAGTTGGTATGGAAGAATTCACCTCTAGGTTTATCAACCCTTTCGTAGGTGTGAGCACCAAAGTAATCGCGCTGTGCTTGTAATAGATTTGCTGGCAACCTCTCTGATCTGTAACCATCGTAATAGGAGAGGGCTGTTGATAGAGCAGGTGCTGGAATTCCATTTGCAATAGCAGCACCAATTACTCTTCTCCAACCTGCCTGAGCGGCATTAATTTTTTCCTTAAAGTAAGGATCGAGTAAAAGGTTTGTTAGCTCTGGGTTTTTATCGAATGCTTCTTTAATCTTTCCTAAGAAAACGGAACGAATAATACATCCACCTCTCCACATTAAAGCAATACCACCATAATTTAGGTTCCAGCCATATTCTTTGGCTGCTTCGCGCATTAATACATATCCTTGGGCGTATGATACTATTTTCGATGCAAATAGTGCCTGCTTAATATCTTCAATAAATGCTTTTTTGTCGCCAGTGAATGATGGTTTAGGGCCATTTAGTATTTTTGAGGCGATAACCCTTTCATCCTTTTGTGCCGAAAGGCATCTGGAAAAAACTGCTTCACCTATTAATGTTAGCGGAACGCCAAGATCTAATGCTGCAACACCTGTCCACTTGCCAGTTCCTTTTTGTCCAGCGGTGTCGAGTATGTTTTCAACTAATGCTTTCCCATTCTCTTTATACCCAAGGATATCCCGAGTTATTTCGATTAAGTAGCTATCCAGTTCACCTTTGTTCCATTCGGAGAAAATTTGGTGCATTTCATCGCTTGATAAGCCAACATATTCCTTCATAATTTGATATGCTTCACAGATTAGCTGCATATCGCCATACTCAATACCATTGTGAACCATTTTTACGAAATGGCCTGCGCCATTTTCGCCAACCCAGTCGCAACAAGGAGTGTTGCTTTCTACTTTCGCCGCTATTTGTTGAAAAATAGGCTTAACGATTGGCCAAGCAGCTTTTGATCCTCCCGGCATGATTGATGGTCCCAGAAGTGCACCCTCTTCACCACCTGATACACCCGTTCCGATATATAATAATCCTTTGCTTTCAACATACTTTGTTCGTCTATTGGTGTCAGGGAAATGAGTATTGCCACCATCAATAATGATATCTCCAGCCTCTAGATGAGGTATAAGAATATCAATAAAATCATCAACGGCTTTACCCGCTTTGACCATCAACATTACTTTTCGTGGGCGTTCTAATGAAGCAACGAATTCCTCAACTGAATGTGCTCCCCTGATGTTTTTCCCTTTTGCACGACCATTAGTAAAACTATCAACCTTATCGGTTGAACGATTAAACGCTGTTACAGTAAAACCCTTGCTTTCCATGTTTAGAATAAGGTTCTCACCCATTACTGCTAATCCAATTAATCCAATATCTGAAAGTGCTTTCATACTATTTATAATTTTAATAGCGATTATTTAAACCTGTTTTTATGTGCCCAAAGACCTAGTGCTGGATTGGAAATAAAGAATATCTCTTCACCGTTAACTGTGTTAAATC
>JBPXJX010000102.1:0-6136 GCA_051715525.1 Bacteroidales bacterium | reverse complement strand
TCTTTCTATTACCCGTTTATCGCAATAATGACCCTAAATTATTAGAAATGAATCGACGAATCTTTAACTTCTTTGTGCTGGCAATTACCATCCTCCTTGTAAACTTGCTCACAACATTTATTGCCGATTATTTAATGAAATACAGAGGAAATATTAGCGCGTTAAAGTTTACTGCCATTGGAATGGGCGTTATTGTTGTTATATTCTATCCTGCATTCGAATATCTAAATGTTATTGTTGAAAAGTTTACTACTCGGTTCTTAAAAAAAGGGAATAACCTATTTGGAAGAACCCTTGGTGTATATATTACTTTCATATTTCTCCTTTTTATACTTTATTGCGTTTACGCTCATATTTGGTTTAACACAAACGTTTTTAAGGTTATCATAAACAATGTTTTTGGGTAGCTACACTTCTCGCAACCTTTTACTTAAATTTCACATCTTATTAAGAAAACCGAAAGATGAAGCACTTAAAATATTTTGTTTTTTGTTTCTACATCATTAATGTGGTTGGATGTAGCGTTGAAAATAATGAATATGATACTTTGCTTAAGAATAGTTTTAACCTTGACACACTATCATTTAGCCATTCAGAAAAAGGGTGGGAACTTTACACCTGGCAAGAGGGTAATATTTGGAAGTATTCATTACTAATTGGCACAAACTCCCTTAAGAATATTGAGCAAGTAAAAAGTAATCCAATTGTTGTAAGTGGTGAAGACTTGATAAAAAAGGTACTTGAAAAATTACCAAAAAACGAAGAGATTTTTTGGATTGGGCCAAAGTGGCTACAGGGCTGTTGGGTCAATAATTTTGAAAGCCTAAGCCTACCCCCTGTTAATTTAATAATTGACATTAAAGAGTTCTGTCAAAAGTGCTCGCTTATATTGATTGTTGAAGAGAAATAGAAAATTATTTGCCTCTATACAGGTATAAGAAGCCCTTATAAGGCCCTCGTTTAAACGATTTATCGTCCCACCCTACTGCATCGATTATAAAATAGTATACACCCTCTGGAGTATCACGATTACTTCCATTCATTTTGCCATCCCACCCTTTCCAATCTTTCGACGATCCTGAGTATGAATACACAACCACTCCTTGTCGGCTGAGAATAGAAATCCTGAATGATTTTATAGAGGCAGTATTGGCTTCAATATCCTTAATAATAAAAAGGTCGTTTACACCATCATCATTGGGAGAAAAAACATTGGGAATAGCATCGGGTTTAATGTATGAAGTATCAACCTCAACAACCAATCTCATGGTATCGCTACATCCAGAAGCAACTTTAACCGCAATGTGCTCAATATTAAATTTTCCGGGCAATAATTTTTCAACTGGAATTATTTCAAATCCATTTGCTGCAAGATATCCCTGATGCCAAACTATGCTATCGCCTCCCTTTTTAATTAGTTCAACATCATTAATTATTTGCCAGTAAACCGAATCGGCTCCAATTGATTTTGTATCGAACTTAACATTGAGAGGTGCCTCGCCTTTTGTCTCCTCAGTCCAATTATTATCGCCTTCCTTATCGACAAAAAGAGTAAAATCAGCTTTAGTGGCAATTGCTGTTACGGTGGGTGTTTCGCTACTTAAAATACGTCCAAATGGATTAGTAACAGTAATCTTATACTTTGAATCGTAATAAGGAGATGGATCTGCAACTGTTAGAACAAGATTTGATTGAGAGGGAATTTGAACCTGCGAATTGCTAACGCTCCAAACAATGGTATTAAAATAGCTACGACTTAGTTCATCAGAGATTCGGTGATAGGTTTTTGAACTTTTAAAATCCCAGTAGCTGAATACGCTATAATTGAGGATATTCAACTTTGTTGGTAGTGTATTTGTCGTTAACTCAAGGAAAGCGCAGCGATTATCAATTGTCACCCCTGTAATTTTGACTGAATCGATAAAAACCCAGCAAGAAGAGGAGTCGACTGCCAAATCGGATGTGCGAGTCATTATAACCTTATAACCACCCTTGTCGAGATTTGTTAAATTTGATTCCAAAACGCCATTTTCTACGGCAAAACTGATAAAACGAGAAGCGATTGGCTTTGATTGATCGTACTTATACCAATGAAAGTTTGTTGAAGTACCATCAGAAAATCTTGCTTTAAGCGATCCTTTCTTAGGACTCGCCATTGACGAAAAAAATACAAAAATCGAATCCTGTTGAATACCTAGTTTAGTATATTTAGTTGTATCGGACCAATCCCTACCTGGAGCAGAAATCTGAGCGTTGGAACAAATAGATAATCCCAAAATGGCGGTTAGAAAAAAAAATCTATATAATATTTTGTGCTGTGTCATCATGCTAAATCAAATAGGTCACAATATTAGCAAAAAAAATGGTTGCTAGCTATTTGGTTGTTCGTTGATTGTGAGATAACCTATCGGACACCCTTAAACACAACTCATTGCATCAACATTAACAACATTAACAATGAATTATTGTGTGTATCTAATAGATTGTTAACAACAAATTATATCAAAGCTTGTTAGAATGGATAGCTGCAAGTACATTTGTTGGCTAATCAAAAACGAAAGGGTTAAACGTGCATTTTCTCGAAGAGCTAAGCGGCGTTCAGCGCGAAGCGGCAACATCAATCGAAGGACCAAGCCTTGTTATCGCGGGAGCAGGATCGGGTAAAACCCGAGTTCTCACTTATCGCATCGCACATCTGCTTACACAGGGAACTCCCCCATGGTCGATTTTAGCCCTTACATTTACAAACAAGGCTGCTAAGGAGATGAAAGAGCGTATTGCCAAAGTTGTTGGCGAAAAAACTGCTCAGCAACTTTGGATGGGTACATTCCACTCGATGTTTTTAAAGATTTTGAAATATGAGGCTGATAAACTTGGCTACTCAAAAACTTTTTCGATTTACGATACAGCCGATTCAAAAAACCTTGTGGCTTCAATCATCAAGGAGTTGAACCTCGATACCCAAATTTACAAATCGGGCGATGTTTATGGTAGGATTTCATCAGCAAAAAACAACCTGATTACGCCACAGGCGTATGCATCCAACACGCAACTAGTTGCCTTTGACAGGCAGAATCGCAAGCCTGAAATTGCCCGAATATACTCTATTTACGCACAGCGTTGCTACAAAGCATCGGCTATGGACTTTGACGATCTATTGCTAAATACAAATATCCTTTTCCGCGACTTCCCCGATGTGCTGGCTAAATATCAACAAAAATTCAAATACATTTTGGTTGATGAGTATCAGGACACTAACTACTCTCAATACCTAATTGTAAAGAAGTTAGCAGCCGAACATCAAAACGTATGCGTTGTTGGCGATGATGCGCAAAGCATTTACTCGTTCCGTGGAGCGAAAATCGAGAATATCCTCAACTTCCGAAACGATTACCCAAATTACAAGCTTTTCAAATTAGAAGAGAACTACCGCTCAACCCAAAATATTGTTAACGCGGCCAACAGCATAATTGCCAAAAATAATAGGCAGATCAAAAAGGCTTCTTTCTCTTCAAAAGAGGCTGGTGATAAGATTAAAGTACTCAAGGCCTTTACCGATCAGGAAGAGGGATTTATCGTTGCATCAGAGATACTGAATACCATTCAACGCGACCATATCCCCTATAAAGATTTCGCAATACTTTATCGTACTAACGCCCAATCGCGAATTTTCGAGGAGGCCTTACGAAAACGAAATATTCCTTACAGAGTTTTTGGTAGCTTATCGTTCTATCAACGCAAAGAGATAAAGGATATTCTTGCATACTTCCGCCTATCGCTCAACCCAAGCGATGATGAAGCGCTAAAACGTATCATCAATTACCCAGCAAGGGGAATTGGCAATACTACGATGGAACGTCTTTCAGAAGTTTCCAACGCAAAAGACCAGAGCATTTGGGCAACAATTGAGGGATTAGAACAAGATAATTGCGGGATAAGCCCCGGCTTGATTAAAAAGATAAAAGGCTTCACCAGCATAATGAAGCAATTCCAAACCATGGTTTATACTTCTGAGGCATACGAGGCGGCTTATGCAATAGCCATGGGTTCGGGCATCATCACCGAACTTAAAGAAGATAAATCATTCGAGGGAATGGCTCGTTTCCAGAACATCGAAGAGATATTAAACAGTATAAAGGAATTTACCGATACCCAAAAAGAGGAAGGCGTAACCGAAACCATTGCCCTTGCAGATTATATGGAGAACGTATCGCTCCTAACCGATGCCGATACCCAAAAGCCTGAGGATAAAGACAAGGTAACGGTTATGACTATTCACTCGGCAAAGGGTCTTGAGTTCAGCTATGTGTTTTTAACCGGGGTTGAAGAGGATTTATTCCCATCGAAAATGACACTCACTTCGCCCGAAGGTCTTGAGGAAGAACGGCGCCTATTCTATGTTGCTATTACCCGAGCCGCTAAAAAAGCAACCATATCGTACGCCCAAACCCGTTACAAATGGGGAAATCTTTCGCATTGCGTGCCAAGTCGATTTTTAAATGATATTGACCCCGAATGGGTTGATATGCCAACGGATTTAATGGCATCACAAAAGGATTCAGATACGGATTCAATCAGAGCAAAACTTGAAAATTCTCCACCCAAGAACTTAACCCCACTTAATAGAACTGGCTCAACTTTACAGGGCAATGGCAATCTTTATGGAAGAACCACACCAACATCCAATGATGATGCAGGTGATATAAGCGATCCAACAACAATAGTAACGGGAATGCAGGTAACACATGAACGATTTGGGCAAGGAAAAGTAATCAATATTGAAGGCGAGGGGCAAAACCGTAAGGCGACCGTTTTCTTCCAGTCGGCTGGGCAAAAGCAGCTGCTCTTAAAATTTGCAAGACTTAAGATAATAGGGTAACTTTCGGTTCAAAGCATGGCAGCAAAAAGAAAAGAATCGGTTACTATACAAGATATTGCAGATAAACTAAGAGTTTCTGCCTCTACCGTTTCGCGTGCGCTGAACAACAACCCAAGGATTAGCAAAGAGACCAAAGAAGCTGTTTGGAAGTTAGCAAATGAATTAGCCTACCAACCCTACTCTCCCGATTTTGTAAAGGTAAATCGACCAATGAAAACCATTGGTTTACTTGTGCCAAACTTTAGCAATCCCATATACATTGAAACTTATAATTCGTTACAGGAAGAAGCACTTTTAAAAGGCTATCAGGTTGTTGTTTTAAATACTGGGAATAGAGAAGAAATTGAGAAAAAAATTATTAGCGATTCGAAAAATCTAGGACTTTGTGGTTTAGTAGTATCATTCTCCGATACAGCTAGTGATTGTAGCCATTTCGAAAACCCCAATCTTAAAGGGATACCAATTGTTGCTATTCATCGAGTAAACTTCGATTTACAAGTACCAAAGATTATCATTGATAATTTTCAGGGTTCATACCGTGCAACAAACCACCTGCTTACAATGGGCTATAAACAAATAGCGTTGCTTATAGGAAAAAGAAATTGCCCAATCTATTCAGAAATTCTTAAGGGTTACAAACAGGCACTTTCAAAGAATAACTTTGCATTTAAGCAGGAGTATGTAATTAGCAGCAGCTTATCCGAATCGGATGTTGATGCTATTCTTGATATACTCTATCGTTTAGAAGAAATTCCAGACGCTATTATTGCTGCTAACCCAGCAGTTGCAATACAGCTTATTAGCCGGTTAAGGGAACGAAATGTACGAATGCCTGAGGAGATGGCTATTATAACTATTGGCAACAACCCTTTACTCAAATATTGGACCCCATCAATTACCTGTGTTGAGGTTGATAATGCTGAGTTTGCCAGAACTACAACTCGAAAATTCTTCGAAACGCTTCAAAAAACTGAAACAGGACAGGAAATTACTCCCGACACCTCAATAATTGCCACTCGATTATCTATAAGAGGATCAAGCATGAAGCGTTAATAGCAATATAGTGCCAACCACTATTAACACTATTTATACTACAACAAGTAACAGTTTTTCCAATTTGATACTATCTTTACATAAGGGGAGTCAATTTCCAAAAAAAAATAAAGAATATTTTCAACTATTCTCTTTTAGAAAAAATCATTTCATACAACTTAAAATCATGTATTTATGAACGAAGTGTTTTTGAATTATTGGTGG
>JBPXJX010000101.1:0-10970 GCA_051715525.1 Bacteroidales bacterium | reverse complement strand
CTCAGACAATAAAAAAGAGGACACTTGTATCATTAGTGCTTTGGTTGGAACTAATATAGCTATTGACCAATCGTTAATTCCGAGTTTGATTAAATGTGATTTTGAGTTTAGTATCGCAATTTTTAAATCTTTATGAGCAATTTCTTGACCAACGATACCATATTGTTTTACTGTAACATTTTTATAGAGTTTCCCTCTGTTGTTATTTGTTAATAGATCGTTTCCGTAGGCGAGAATATCTTTGCCCTGACTCCTATTATTTTCAATACCAAAATCGAAAGTTGAAGCTTTGAAATGATTTGCGAATTGACTAATTCTCTTTGGGTCCGCACCTCGAAACTCATAGATTCTTTGTTCTAAATCCGCTAAAGCAATTAAAGTGCTTTTTTTACCAAGTTGTTGAATTACTTTCCATTCATCACTATTTGTATCTTGAAATTCATCTAGAATGATAATAGGATAAGTGCTTGAAATAATTTCTCTTAATGAATTGCTTCTAGAAAGCAATTCTGAGGTTTTTCCAGCAAACAAATCAAAATGCAATAGCCCTTCAGATTCCCATAATCTATTTTTTTCGGCAGCCCGTTGTTCTATGCTTGATATTTCTGCAAGTCTGAAAGCAGCTTCCGGAGGAGTTAATAATTTAATCGTAGAAGAATTATTTATTAAATATCCATGGCTTTTTAATAAACTCCAACAAAAGCCGTGGTATGTTTCGATTTTAAGTTTTTTAAAATCAGCTTTTGATATGTTTTGTTTTGCTTGCTGAACTACTCTCCCAATAGTGGCTCTAGCAAAACTTAAAAAAAGAATTTTTTGTCCTTCTAATAAGACTTGGGATGCAATGATATTGTGAGCTTTTTTTAGAGCAATTGTGGTTTTACCCGAACCTGGTCCTCCTAAAACTAAAAGGTGTCCAGTAGTTTCAAGTAGCCTTATCTTTTCAGGTGTTAAATTAAAATCTTTCACAATTTGCTGTAATTATTATTTTAATGGGATGGTCGAATAATTTTTTGAATAGAAGATATTGTTTCCACCAAAAAAGTTGACATTTCGGTTAGGTTGCAACTCGTAACTAAATCTGCAATTTTCCCGGATCCTTTTTCATGGATAAAATATTTGGCTAATGCACTTTTAAGAAGATTGATATCCATTTCTTCAGTAGGTGTTTCAGAGGCTAAATGTTTTGGCCACACACCGGTATTCACCAAATTAATAGCATAATTCCTTATTGTTAAGTCAGGGGTTTCTGCAAGTATTACTTTTTCAAAATCACTTTCGGACGACTCGAAACAGTGATCCACTGAGCTATGAATTAAAGTTTTTTGTGGTTCTGCTTGCTTATCACAAATTGCGATCGTCTTTTTCCCAAGTTTTTTAAAATATTCGCCTAATGGAGCTATTTGTGAATCAGTCTCAGCATTTATAACAGCAAGCCCTAATGATTCAAGTGTACTAAATTGGTCTGAATCTAACTCATGGAGCTTTCTTGATGCAGCGGGTAATGTGTCATATTCTGTTCTACCTTCAACAATTAATATGTTGTCTGCTAACAGACATTCACAAAACCTCTTACGAAACTCAGTACGATACTTCTTCGGTTTAACACTTGGAGGATAATTGGTTAAAGCTGTTGATATTATTCCGGCACTTCTCTTTATTACAATAATTTCAGATGGTTCAAATTCTTCTAATACATATGGAGAATGTGATGTAAATAAAGCTTGAGAAGATTTCATTCGAACACTGTCAATAATAGATTTTTGGATATGGGGTGGGATAGCTATTTCAGGTTCTTCCATTGCAAAAATTACATTTTGCTTTAACTCTGCTATTATTGAAAGAAGCGATAAAACCAAAATGTTAATAGTTCCAGTACCTTGATGTTGATACGGAGCAGCATATTTCATCCCATCCTTTTTAGAGGCTCCTGTATCCATAAATACTGTCAAAATTCGTCTCAAACTTTCTCTTGTCAAATCTGAGACTTTTAAGTGCGGATTATTCGAGTGAGTTGTAGTTAAAAATGACAACAATGATTTTTGAACATCTGCAAGAATATCACTGACACCTAAGGTAGGGTCTGCTGCAACAGGAATTGATCTTAGGTTAGATAAAACATCTTCCCAAATTTGCAGTCTTTTATCTTTCAATTTTAAGATTATATCTAGCAATGAGCCTCTTTCTAAACTTAAAGCTCTTGACCCTGTTCTAAGAGTTCGCAAAAAGAGAAAGCCGCATACTCTTTTATCAGATGTTTTGAATGAGATTAAGTCATCGCCATCAGCTCCTGATGGAGATAGGAAATATGTTTTTGTTGTAAAATCATCTTCTTCAATATCATATGCACCCGAAAAACCAACTCGTAATGCAGGAATAATATGTTGTTCGTCGGTAATTTCAGCTGGAGGGCTATCAATAAGAGTATTTGTCAATGTATCCCACCATTCTAAATGATCAATAAAATGACGCTTCTGATCGTCATTTAAATCAATAACAATCAACTCAATTTTAATTTCAATTGGTTGCTTGCCCTCGTCTAAATATTCTCCAGCATAAAAATCATGTTCATCAATAGCTCCAATTCGAGAAATTCGTTCCGGTCCTAACACTAAATCAATAGCTTCTAAAATAGTTGATTTACCTGCGTTATTGTCACCCACCAAAACATTATGATCAGAAAACAAAATCTCCCCATCGAGAATACCCCTAAAATTTTGGATTTTTACTTTTGCAATTCTCATATAATTGATTTAACCTAATAGTTAAGTGATTTATATAACTAAATGGATACATTTAGCAAGGCGGCTCTACCTTGGTTTCGTGGGGGTACAACAAAATAAGGATAAAAAATCTGTTAATAAAATATTTAACACCTTAATTCCAGATATATCTTAATAAGGGTTTGCCATATTAATAATAAAATTGCCCCGATCATTTTAAAAATCTTTTTATCCAAAAAACATGCACAAATTTGAAGAACTAGTTCATCGTAGTATGAGGTATACATTAAGCGCTATAGAAGAGGCTGATAAGAAGGTATTTAACGATCTTGAACAAAGCGGAAGTACCGCAGCAGTAAAAAGTCTTCAAATGCTTCAATTGCAAAAAGTAATCCTAGCTATAGGAATGTTTTCAATTTTCGATGCAATACTACAAGATAAATTATCAGCTAAAAATGGGTTCGATGAAGCAAAACAAATTCTTATACAAAAAAATGAAGTTGAACTGCACAATAAGTTTCAAATTTTTATATCAGCAATTAATGTACTTAAACACGGACGAGGTAGAAGCTATGATTTTTTAATTGACAGGTCTAAAAATTTGCCGTTTAAAATAAAGCTAAGAGATGAAGACTTTTTTCTTGAAGGTGATGTATCAGCCATTGATACATTGATTCTCGTAGACGATAAATTTGTACTAGACTGTGCAGAATTAATCAATCAGGTCTCCCGCATCGTTGAGAGTTAAATTAAAACACTCTCTATGGTATCTCAGCGATGAAACAGAGAAGGAAATATCAGAATCTATGCTCACATTAAGTCACTCAAGTATTAAGACGACTTGTACATCATGGGTTTGACAAGAAATAGAAAAGGTCGTAACTATTCTAAATGAGTGGATGTACAAGCAAGATTAATGTACAAGATTTTTACTTTTGTGAATATTCATTAGAAATTCTAGATAGTGTCTTTAAATCTTCCAAAGTTTTTTTCAATAGTAATTCATCACATAAGACTGTAGTTTTCTGATTATCTACTTCTGGGGTGTTTGATTTAAAATTTTTAAAGGTCACCTTAGGGGAAAACACATCCAAAATCTCAGTTTTAACCTTATAAAGACTGCATATTTCTGTTGTTCTAAAAATATTTCCATCGTACTCAACACCTTTTGGAAAGTAGAACACCTGTAATTTTTGCTTTACTTCAAAAGGACTTTGTAACCAAGTAACTCCTGGTGATTTTAGAAAACGCTCAGAATGTTTTAACAATGCACCTTTATTCGGTACAAATTCCCAGTCTACAGACAGTTGAATACTTCTCAAATCTGCTAGTTGTCGCTCAGTTTCATCAAGAAGGTCTTTTAGTAACATGTCGCTGATTATTCCAGACGCATTCTTGTCAACAAGTGTAACTTGTTTTTTCTTTAACTCTTGTATTTGAAAATCAATAACAGATTTTTGTTCCTGATTCAACTCAAGCTTTTTATCAAGAATGCTAAGTACCTTATCTTTTAGAGTTTGTAAGTGCTCATCTGAAAAGGTAAAGTTGTCTAAGAAATTGCTAAAAGCAATATGAAGGTCAGATCTCTGAAAAATACTTCGTGCTTGTCGGAAAAAATAGTACGGATATAATTTTCTTTTTCCTTTTGACCAGCTTCCGGTTAGCTTCAATCCGTTTGTATGCATCACAAATTTTCTCAAAGGGAAGTCTGGATTATTTGTGGTGTATTGTTTTGATGTCTGTTTTTTGCTCAAAAGAATATACTGAACATGATCAAACATGTCTTTATCGACAATAGCTGGGAATGTACCACGATGCCTTTCCTTGAATTTGATAATCCACCCAGTATACAGCTCATTATTTAGTAGTTTATGGAATTGCTTTAGGCTAATAGGTTTACCTGTTTCTTGTGTAAGTCCCTCTTGTACTAATTGAGCCCAAACATCTACCACTGATTTAGTTCCAGAGCTAAGTAATTGAAACGCTTTAGAAATATATACCGACTTATCTGTGGTTGTAATTGTCGATTTACCGCCAATTTTAAGATTTGTATATCCAAGAGGAGCCTTCCAAACATATCTACCTTCTCGCATAGCTTCTTTCATTCCTGCAATACTTCTTTCGGTTCGTATATCATTATCAAATTGTGCCACATTAGCGATAATGTTTTCCATAAAACGGCCAGTTGGCGTGTCTTCGAAGTATTCAGAGGTAGATTTAATATCTACGCCAACTCGTTTTAGTAATACTCGGATATGTGCGTAATCATCCGTATTGCGGGCAATACGATCTAATTTATATGCTACTACAGCAGAAATACTATTCGCTTTTGTTGTACAGAAAGCTAACAGCTTTTTCAGCTCAGTTCTATCAGCAGTTTTTGCACTCTCTCCTTGCTCAATATAAACCTCAGCGATTTCATATCCATGTTTACTACAAAAATCCCTACAAACTCGCTCTTGAGTTATAAGGCTTGTACCTTCATCTACTTGTTCTTTGGTTGATACGCGGCAGTATATAACTGCTTTTTTATTACTTTTTTCTACATTCATAGAGATAATAATCCACTAGGATATCTGCAAGAGTTGCTAATAATCTATCTCGCTCTTCTTGGGTTAGTGGTAAACCCAAAGAGGAGGGGGATACCGATCTATTGTTGCTACACAACGACCCTTCCCCCTCCTCATTAGGATGAAAATTATTACCGGTATCAGGATTGTTGTGTAGCGTATTCATTATAACATAACAGTATTATTGGTATGTACCCATTATTTCAGTTTGGTATTGAAAAACTAGGCAGGCATTTTGATGAGAAGTAGGGGAAATACCCTTCTATTTTTTATATATTGTTGTGGATAGTATTAGTGCGTGAATCACATCCAAGCACAATCACAGATTACGCCACTAGGCATCACCGACTGGCGTGGTGAACACAAGCCATTTGGTATTCGCGATACAGATCGCTTGGTGCATATTGGTATTTTAGGAAAGTCAGGCAGCGGAAAGTCTACCTTAATGGTAAACATGGCAATATCGGATATGAGAAGGGGACTTGGATTTGTATTTGTTGATCCTCACGGAAATAGTGCTGATGAATTGCTTGATTATGTTCCTGTTACTCGTATTGCTGATGTAGTTTGTATTCCTGGCATTGGTACCTCACATGTGTCATATAATCCACTTGCAGACGTTCCAAAAGATGCATATACCATTACTGTCTCAGCGTTACTCACCACCTTTAAAAAGGTATGGTTTGACTCATGGGGTAATCGCATGGAGCATTTGCTCCGGTATATTTTGTTTGCACTAATTGAATACCCACATGCAACGTTGTTAGATGTAACTCGATTTGTAACTAATGATGATTTTCGGGCTCTTGTGTTGCGTTCAGTGACAAATCCACAGGTGGTCGCCTTCTGGTTCCATGAGTATGCAAAATATCCATACGCATTCAAGCAGGAAGCTATTAGTCCAATACTCAATAAGTTTGGTGTCTTTGCTGTAAATCAAACGCTCCGAACTGTCTTTGGAAATGCACACTCAACTTTTTCACTTGATGAAGCAATAGCAAAGCATAAACTAGTGATTTGTAATCTCGCAAAAGGTGCTATCGGAGAGGAAGCAAGCAGCTTATTGGGGAGTATATTAATCGCAGGGCTACAGTCTGCAGCAGTTAGAAGGCACTCATCGAGTGTACCGCCATACTTTCTGTATGTAGATGAATTGCAGAGCTTCGTACCAGCTTCATTCATTGGGTTATTGGGTGAACTTCGAAAATTCGGTATTGGTGTCTGTCTGGCAACACAACATCTCGGTGCTATGTCTGAGACCATGCAACGAGACTTATTTGGTAATGTTGGTACGCTGATTTGCTTTACCGTTGGCACTATTGATGCACTTCAGTTGCAGCACGAATACACTCCAGTGTTTTCTATTGTCGATCTGAGCACGCTTCCAAAACACAGTTTTTATATTAAGCTCCGAATTGAAGGTCAAACGTCACGACCATTTAGCGCAAAGTCAGTGCCTAGAGCACAACTCGGTATCAGTTTGCGAGATGATGTTATTATGTTTCAAGAAGAAGCGTATTGTGGACTTGAACCCGAGCCACCACCGTCTTGTCTCATTCCACAACAAAAGATTCTCCAATCTACTCTTTTTGGTTAATACCCAAATAATAATGCCCCACACTAAAGTCGGGGCATTATTATTTGAATTAAAAAATAAAAGATGAAAGCTTAACATCAATAGTTTTGAAATTTGGTAATGTTTCTAATTGTTTTAAATAACTTACTTGTGGTAGTGAGACATAGTCTACTTGAATATTAAATGGGAAATGGATTATTTTTTTTAATGGCAAATTGAATCCTAATCCATATGTAATTGATGATAGTGTATTTTTATTTATTAATGGAAGTCCAAAATCCGAAATTTTTTCTTTATACCAACCACCTCTAAGAGAAAATAAATTAAAAATTTTCATTTCACAACCAAACTTTATACTTGATCTAAATTCAGAGTTTATAATTTTTTGATATTCGGTTTGAATAAAAAACTCAAGTGGTGACACTGAAGTATCTTTACTAAGCTTACCTCCAAACTTATGAGAATAACTAAGAGCGAATCTAGAAATCACTGGTAAATTAAATTTCTCGTAGACGTTTTGAAAAGTAGTTGATGTACTTGAATGATTAAAATTACTAATACTGATTCCGAAATTTAGGGAATTTAATATAATATTTTTTCTAATTATTCCGAGATCAAAAAAAATTGTTTTTGATGAACTAGAATTGCCTGGCCGCCAAAAAAAGAAGTTAGTACTTAGACCTATTAGGAAATTTTTGTTTATTTCAGATGAAAAATTAATATTTGTTTTTTTTATGATTGGCTTTTCAGTTACGTTTACGATTTGTGTTTTTCCATAATCAAATTTAAATTGTGATATTGAGATTTGATTTTTTTTATTTAATTTATAAGAAATAGCCATAAATGAATAGAATCCTTTTGTTGAATAATATTCTGGTGGAGTGTTTGAATAAATAATTGAGAGACCTTTTAATGATGCTGTACTTGCAGGATTAAAGTAAACCCCCCCTAAATCTTTATCAACAGAAGCATAACCCATACCTAAAGATTCGGCGCGGGCGTTAGATTGTCGGCCAAAAAAAAATTCTGGTAAAAATCCAAAGCTATATTGTCCATAAATATGGTGAGATGCAATTAAACCCAAAATCAAAAGAAGTAAACGCATTTTATAAAATACTATCTAAGTAAAGTAACATCACCTGTTGTTTTACCTTCTATTGTTGAACTAATTATATTTGTTTTACAGAAGGGTAATTCTAGAGTCCAATGATAAACTTCTTGAGGTTGTGGAACTCCATTATACCTTCCATCCCAAGAATAATCTGCTTTTGTAGGACCTTGTGAATAAAATACTCTAGTACCCCATCTATTATAAATTGAAAATATTGCACCTGGATAGTCCTCTATATTTATAGGTACAAATACATTATTAGGACCAGTAACATCAGGTGTGAAAGCGTTTGGTACACCAATTTTTCTTGGACTATAAATTGAAACTCTTTGAATATTTGTAGCGGTGCAACCATAATTATTGTTTGTCACTGTAAGGTTAAATAAATAATTTACTTGTTGTGCAGGTTGTCCTTGTGTAGGGGGTGGGATTCCTGGAAAATTTGCATATGGTGATGATGTGTTAGGATTATTCAAAAAAGAACTAGGGGTCCAGACAAAAGAAAAATTTAGCGATTGAGAATCAGCTGGGTCACTATATAATAATTTAAATGAACTTGGTAAATTTCCAGATACATTTGAATTTTGACAGCTAGAAAATCTAGTCGTCATAGAATCTACAATAATTGTTTGAACATAGTATATTAATTTATTTGATGCTATACTAAAAGAAGGATTCGTAGATTCAAATGTTAGTAACCTATATTGGAAAATTCCCGGCAAATTTTCAGAATGGGAAAAATTTTGTTGATTACCGCCATTTAAACTAAACCAAGTGTTGCCTTCATCAACACTTTTTTGCCATTGGTATACGGGAGAACTGAACGGAATTGATGACTGCCAAGAACCAAAGAGGTTTATTGTTCCATTATTGCAGGTATGTGATTTATCAGTTAAAGATGATGATGAAAACGATGCAACTATTCCAGGTAAACACGGAGCAAATGATATATCATCTAAAACTAAATCATTGCCTACATTAGTTGTTGCTGTTCTCGCATTAACTATTACAACTTGAACCGAAGTTACGCTAGGTGGAAGTTGAAACATAAAGCTAATTTTCTGCCATTGAAATGTTGGAAGTGAGGGGGAAACTATAATAGAACCACTACTAGCTATTAATGCACCTGTAAGTGAATAAATTTCGAATCTAATATTAGGATCTTGGCCACCAGTTGTATTATATAGGTTACCAACCCATGAAGAAAATTCATATGAGATTGATGTAGTTAATCCACTAACAGTAGCTCTATAAATCTCATTTCTATCGCTACTTGCATTTAACATTAAAAAGTAACCATTAGGGTTCCCAGTATGATCTGAAGGTATATTATGCCAAAATGTTCTACAAAAATTTGAATTATTTGTAATTGTGTATTGTCCTTGTTCAAGCGAACAATTTGTGGAATATTGATAACTAGTTGTTCCAGATGATAATGGTGGACCTGGGTTAGATCCACTGCCGAAATCTATAAAGACTTTGGGGGCTCCTAAAATTCCACTACAAAAATTAGAGGTACTTTGAACATTGTTCAGAATAAAGATTCCTAGCTGACTATTTTGCCCGCCTAAATCCTCTGTAATTTCAATGATACCAACCCCGTCAAGATATCCTTCAAGTGTATTCCATTGAATTGTGACAGAATTTTTATCTGATGTGATTATTATTCCACCAGTAACATTCCAATCAACATTTGCAAAATTCTGAAAAGTATTATCCCAAGTTTCCCAACTAACATTATATGTCTCGATTGAACCTGGTATAACAGAGGTATTGCCAGTAATAGTTGTTGAAGCCAACACAATATTTAATGAGATTATTAATGTTAGGGAGAATAAAAAAAATGCTTTCATAAGATATCTTTTTAAAATTTTATTTATTTTTTGATATTCCAGAAAATACCATTCCTACTTCGAATGCATTTTTCTGTAAGGAAATGTTTCTTGAAATATTTATATCGTATAAGAAGTTAAGATTAATATTCTTAAATTTAAGTCCAATCAATGGAGAGATACAATTTCCATAAACCAGATTATCTTTATAAAAGATACCTGTATTTAATTTGTTTATGCTTTGTCCAATTTTAATTTGATAAATTAAACCTATAGAAATATCATTTTTCTCATGTGTATTAAGATTTGAATTTAAACTGAAGTTTCCAAGTATTTTATTATTGTTTACCAAAGAGGCATCTATTCCAATTTGAACACCTAACTGAGGTTGTAATTCAAAATCTGCACCATTAAATTTTTTTTTAGGATTTGAGAAGTGTAAAAATGAAACACCTATTGAAATTAAATGCTTTGATTTTATTAAATTTTGGTAAGAAAGGCCAATATTGAAATCTGTTAAATTAACCGTTATTGCATTTTGTTGATTTATTCCAACACCAATAAAGCCAGTGTTTTCCCATGCAATCATCTGACTAGCAAATATATATGTTGGAGGCTCTAATTTTTTTGTAATAAAACTACTTTGAAGCCCTATTCCTAATTGATGAATTCCATCTTCGTCTAAACTTTTAAAATAAGCAAAAGAAAAAAAGAATTGTTTATCAATTAAGCCAAGATAACTATCCGAAGAAGATAAGGCAGATATCCCAATTGCACATTTGTCTTTATTCTGTTTCTTAGAATTTTTTATTTGAAAATCTATTGAAAACGCTGAATTTATATCTTGAGAAAGATAGTTCTTTTCACTTCTTGAAATACCATTAATACGATAATCACCCCAAAACATGCCAGTAAATGCCGGATTAAGTATGACAGGCATATAGATATATTTTGAAGAAAAATTTTGACTATATATGATTGATAGACAAAAAGAAAAACAAAGACTTAGTAATATCTTTTTTAAGTACATATCAAAGTATTTGTTTCAAATATTGTTTTTGCAAGAAAGGAAAACCAAACCAATAAACATTAAATTAATCTAAAATAAGATTTATTTCCAACATTCTTAAAAACAATAAATTAAAATTTAATTTTAAA
>JBPXJX010000100.1:0-4438 GCA_051715525.1 Bacteroidales bacterium | reverse complement strand
TATTGGGCTTTAGATATTATTAGGATTAGATAAAAAATTAGATTTAAATAAATATTTAGGGTTGTAAAAAAGGTCAGTGACATTGTCACTGACCTTTTCGTTTTATAGGATATTAATAAATTAAATCCCTAATTAAGCTGGGTGAATTGCCTCAACTGGACAAACATCAGCACATGAACCACAATCAGTACAAGTGTCAGGATCGATTTTATAGATATCGCCCTCAGAGATAGCCTCAACTGGACACTCATCAATACAAGTACCGCAAGCGGTGCAGTCTTTAGAAATTACGTATGCCATTTTCTTATTTGTTATTTGGTTAAACTTTAATTTCGAATTCTGAGCACAAATTTAAATTCATTTATCAAAACCAAAAATAATTTTTGGTTTTTTAATCTTTTAAGTTGATAAAATTAACTATTAATCAGATATTCAGATGTATAAGTGTTAGCTATTGGTTAGATTTATTAATACCCAAGTTAGTAAACCGCTTGAGTAGTTCAGTATATCACCATTCGCTTCAAATGTTGAGCTGTGGAGTTGGTGTTTATGACCATTGTCAAATCCTACTCCTAAACGGAAAAAAACAGAAGGTATTGTTTGACTAAAATATGCAAAGTCATCTGTTGTCATCCGTCTATCTAGGTTAACAACATTGGTTTCTCCAAGGTAATCCTTGGCGAGTTCTTTTATTTTTCGACATATGTCGGGGTTGTTGAATATCGAAGGGTATCCTTTTCGGACGTCTACTATACAATCTCCACCATATTTTAAGCATGTTGCTTTTGATATTTCTTCGATATGCAAATGAACTTTTTCTCGCCAACTCTCATCCATAGTTCGAAAAGTTCCCTCAATTTTAGCATCATCGGGTATTACATTGGTTGCCCCATTGGCAATAAATTTGCCAAATGATAAAATGCTTGGAATGTCATCGGGACTTTGGGTATCGTTAAATTTCTTTAGATTTAATATAAGTTCCGATGCAATTATTATTGGGTTAATTGTTGTATGGGGTAGCGCCGCATGTCCGCCTTTACCTTTAACCGTAATGTGTATTTCATCGCCAGATGCCATGTACTGCCCTTCTCGAAACCCTGCCTTGCCAGCAGCCAGTTCTGGTAAAATATGGAATGCAAGCATTATATCGGGTTTGTTATTCTTGAATATTTCTGATTCAATAATTTGAGTTGCACCTCCAGGGAGCATCTCCTCTCCTGATTCAAAAATGAATAGGATTTTACCTTTTAAATACTCACGCAGCTCATTTAACAATATTGCAGTCCCAAGTAACGATGCCATGTGAATGTCGTGGCCACATGCATGCATTACGCCTTGATTTATTGAAGCAAATTTAATAT
This sequence comes from Bacteroidales bacterium, assembly GCA_051715525.1. Lineage (GTDB taxonomy): Bacteria > Bacteroidota > Bacteroidia > Bacteroidales > Tenuifilaceae > UBA8529. Next base: position 3,077 of record JBPXJX010000100.1, on the reverse strand, counting down.
TGGAGTTTTCAGATATGGGCAAAGCATCAAGTTCTGCTCTAATACCTATTGTTTTACCCGATGATTTTCCATTAATTATTCCGATTAAACCATGTCCATTCAAGTTTATATGAACAGAAATATTGTTTTCTTTTAAAACTTTAGCTATAAATGCAGCTGTTTTACTTTCATTAAATGAAAGTTCAGGATTAGAGTGTAAATAGTGCCAGTATTCTCTTGTTAACTTGTTAATTCTTTCGGCGTTGCTTCTAATTATATCTAGCAAATTATTCATTGATATAGTATTGTTTCAGCAAAAGTATGAAAAATGAGTAAAACAACCCCTTAAAAGCCTGTAGTTATTAAATATTGTTGTTAAAAGTAACTATCATTTTTGCTTACCCTTAAAAACTTTTTACCTTTGAAAAATGTTTCTATATTTATATATATAGATGCAAAGATGAATTTGAAATTACTAAAATATACTTTTAGGTTAACGAAAACAAATACTGATTAATTAATAAATTTCGCTAGCATGGCAGAATAAATTCATTCAGATTATTGTATTCGCTTATTTTTATAGTTACCAGAAATATTAATCGCAAAGTTTAAATAACTTAAATTATAATTACATGAAAACAAGATTTCTTCTTATATTATCAATAATCTTAGCATTATTTGGTTCAGTACAAGGTCAAAAAGCAATGATAAATTTTAAAAAAAACTCTTTTGATTTTGGCGAAATCTCTGAAAAACAAGGCGTTGTTAATTGTATTTATAGGTTTACGAATTCTGGAGATAAGCCATTAATTATACAGAGAGTTGTGAGTTCGTGTGATTGTGCCGTTGCTGAGTGGCCTAAGGAGCCTATTGCGCCAGGTGCTGGAGGTACTATTAAGGTTGTTTTTAACCCTGCTGGCAGAACTGGTAAGTTTGAAAAGTTAATCACCTTGTATTCAAATGCAGAGACTCCAACTACTGTGCTATATTTAAATGGTCAAGTGCTTGATCAACCTAAAACGATGGAGGATATATATAATCGTGTTATCGGTAATTATAGATTTAAGAATGTTCATGCATCATTTAATCGAGTCTACAATGACGAAATTAAAATCGATACAATTGATTATATATATACTGGTTCTGAACCTGTTAAAGTTGGTGCTAAATATACTGGAATGCCATTCTTGAAAGTATTACTAGTTCCTGAAATATTGAAAACGAACGAGAAGGGCTTGATAATAATTACTTATGATGCTAAAGCCAGAGGTGATTGGGGTTTTTTAGTAGATAGATTTACCCTCACACAAAATGGAAATGATATTCCCGGCTCGCTAATCACAGTAAGTGCTACAATTGAAGAAAATTTTGCTGTGTTGAGTAATGCGCAGAAGGCAAAAGCCGCAAGAATTGAAGTGCCCGTTGATAATTTCGATTTTGGGGATGTTTATGAAGGCGATTTAATTGAAAAAGTGTTTGAGTTTAGTAACATTGGTCAGTCAGAACTGATTATCAGGAAGATTAAAGCAAGTTGTGGATGTACAACGGTTGAACCTGCCGATAAGGTTATTAAACCCAAAAAGAAGAGCTCTGTCAAGGCTTCAGTTAAAACTAATGGTTTCTCGGGTCGTATTGCTAAAACTGTTACTATTATTACTAATGATCCTGTTAATCCATCGATTACAATTCGAATGACTGGTAATGTTTTACAGAAGAATAAGTAGTGTGCACTAATTTATAGGTAGTTAATTCAATGTCTCAAAAAGAATTTAAAAGCGCACTAACAGTAAATCCTGGGATTGAACAACCCCCATCAATTAATCTCGATTCGGCTAATCGATTTAAAGCTAAAAAGAAGGGCTTGCTTTCAGTTGACGATTATGTAGATGGTATTTTGAATAAAAGCGTAACATTGCTAAGTCAAGCTATTACTTTGGTTGAGAGTTCAAGAGTCGAACATCATGAAATTGGGCAGCAAATCATTGAAAAATGTTTAGCGCATAGCGGAAACTCTATTCGTATTGGAATTACAGGTGTTCCAGGCGTTGGTAAAAGTTCATTCATTGAGGCTTTGGGAGGTGCAATAACAAAGTCGGGTAGGAGACTTGCTGTACTTGCTATCGATCCAAGTAGCGAAAGGAGTAAAGGTAGTATCCTTGGCGATAAAACTCGTATGGAAACCCTAAGTTCCGACCCGAATGCTTTTATTCGTCCCTCGCCATCTGCTGGTTCTTTAGGAGGCGTTGCGCGGAAAACTCGCGAAACCATTATTCTATGTGAGGCTGCTGGGTATAATACCATTTTCATTGAAACCGTAGGTGTTGGACAGAGTGAAACTGCCGTTCATTCCATGGTTGACTTTTTTCTTTTGCTCATGCTTGCTGGAGCTGGCGATGAATTGCAAGGGATTAAACGTGGTATAATGGAAATGGCTGATATGATTGCTATAACCAAAGCCGATGGCGATAATACTAAAAAAGCCCAAGTGGCAAAAGTTGAGTACGAAAGTGCCTTACACCTTTTCCCTCCAACCGAGTCGGGTTGGATTCCTCTAGTGAAAACCTGCTCATCGAGAGATAATGTCGGAATTGTTGAACTTTGGGATGCAATGAATGAGTATGTTAAGTTTACTTCCGGAAATGGCTTTTTTCAGAATCGAAGGAGGAATCAGTCAAAGTACTGGATGTACGAGACTATAAACGAATCGTTACGAAATAGTTTTTATAATTCAAGCGATATTCAGGCAATGCTAAATGATATCGAAGGTAAGGTGCTTGATGATCAGATAAGCTCTTTCACAGGGGCGAAAGAACTTCTTGATAAGTATTTTAAGAAGTAAACTTAACAGTAAGCCTTGAAAACCCGGTATATGGGTTTAGCTCTCTAATGCTGAAGGATATTAAACCATTGGAGACAAATGGTAATTCGTTTAAGCTGCTTTTGGATTCTTTTAAATCGTTACACTCTAGTATTAAAACAGCGCTATGTTCTTGCTCGAAATAGATTTCTCTGATTATTCCTTTTTCATATAATTAAAGAAATTTCAACGATTCTTTTTTAAGGAGAGGTTGAAAGTCAATATAACTAAAGCCTTCTTT
>JBPXJX010000099.1:0-1623 GCA_051715525.1 Bacteroidales bacterium | reverse complement strand
ACGAGTTGTAGTTCATAGAACTATCCAAACATTTGGCCTTCCTGAATCATTTTTAGCCGATAGAATTAGCCAATGGGAGGGTCAGCTACCAAATTGTATTAAGTTGGCTTATTTGCCAAGTCCAACATCCATAAGGTTAAGGCTATCAGCATTCGGAAATAATAATATGGATTTAGGTTCAATTATCGGCATTGAGGTTGAAAAGTTAAAATTAGTAATTCCTAAATATATATATGGTGAAGGCGATGATACTCTACAAAGTGTAGTTGGACTAATGCTTAAAAAGAATAATGCAACTATCTCTACTGCTGAAAGTTGTACTGGAGGAACTATCTCTCAGTTGATTACACAAATTCCTGGCTCCTCAGCATATTTTAAGGGTAGCATAGTGGCATATTCAAATCAGGTTAAGGAGCAACTACTTGGTGTTGATTCAAATTTAATAAAGAAATATGGTGCTGTAAGTATTCCAGTTGTTGAAGAGATGGCGAAAGGGATAAAATCGCGATTAAAAACCGATTATGCCATTGCCGTTTCAGGAATTGCAGGCCCCGATGGAGGGAGTGAGGAAAAACCTGTAGGAACAGTTTGTATTGCCATTATCTCAAATAAATCGTTAATTAGTAATACGTTAGTGTTTACATCTGATCGAACGAGGAATATCATTAGAGCTTCAGCAACAGCCCTGAATATGCTCCGACTAATGCTTATTGATGAAAATCTTTGATTTTATGTAAATATTTTTCAATAAAAATTTGAATATTTAAATATTTATAGCGTATTTTGCGTCCTGTTTTGAAAAACCTGTTTGAAAATCATTATAGAGATGTCAAGAATTTGTCAGATTACCGGGAAAAAAATGATGGTTGGGAATAATGTTTCCCATTCAAAAAGAAGAACTAAAAGAAGATTTTATCCAAATCTTATTACAAAGAGATTCTTCTTAGAAGAAGAAAACCGCTGGGTAACTTTGAAAGTTACTGCTGCTGGTGTTCGTACCATCAATAAAAAAGGACTCCTAGCAGTTCTTAAAGAGTCACAAGAAAAAGGGTTGATTAACATTTATTAAAGAGTTTAGAAATGGCTAAGAAAGGTAACAGGGTGCAGGTTATTATGGAATGTACTGAGCATAAAGAAAGTGGTATGCCAGGAACTTCAAGATATATAACCACTAAAAATAAGAAAAACACCCCAGAACGATTAGAGTTCCGTAAGTACAACCCTATTTTAAAAAGGGTAACCCTTCATCGTGAAACAAAATAATTATTAAGACATGGCAAAGAAAGTAGTTGCTTCGATGCAAAAGGGTGAGTCAAGAACTCGTACCAAGTGCATCAAAATGGTTAAGTCGCCAAAAACTGGTGCTTACATGTTTAAAGAGGAAATGGTTAACAACGCCGAGGTACAAGACTTTTTCAAAGCAAAGTAGTTTTGTATCCGCTGGCTTGAGACATATTTGATAAAGCTTTCTGTTAAGGAAAGCTTTTCTTTTTTGTATATTCGGCTATTATTAATACTGATTTTTTATGAGTATTTTAGGTTTTTTTTCGAAAGAAAACAAAGAGTCCCTAGATAAAGGGCTCGAGAAAACCAAGGAGAGCTTATTGAAAAAAATTTCTAGGA
>JBPXJX010000098.1:0-2158 GCA_051715525.1 Bacteroidales bacterium | reverse complement strand
AAGTTTAATGATGAATTAATTCCCATAGTATATTTTGGGTAGATTGATTTGGAAAAATACATGTCATCAAAGTCACCATGACCACTAAATCCATCACCATTTCTATCTACAAATAATCCTTCAAGAGGCTTACCATTTGAATCATATACCTGCTGAGACGTTAAAAAAGTATTCAATGGTTCTCCAACTTTCTGAACCATTTGATAATTTGAAAAGAAACTATTAGAGTTAATTGTAATAAATTCAATACCATCGCCCAAATAGTTAATCTTAGTAGTTGATTTATTTATGTTAACTCCAATAACCCATTTACGATCGTTTTGGTTTAATATTTTGACATTGGTGCTTAACTTTAATCCTTTGTTCTCAAGTTGCCCTGAAAACACAACCCCTTGTGATGTTGTAAAAGGTATATTATAAAGCACCGAAGTATTATCAACCGTTCTTGTATATCCTGTAAGCGATCCAAATATTCTATCATTCCAAAAGCCATAATCAACTGACCATTTTCTGGTTTTGAATTGCTCGTTTTTCAAGTCGTCAAGTAAGGGAATAACAATCTGAAATGGTGGCATACTAAGATAGCTCCCTAAAACAGAGTAGGAAAAATTAAACTGTAGATTTGATAATAAACTACTTTCTCTTAAAAAGGCTTCATTGGACACTTTCCATGATGCTATTCCGCTCCATGAAATAATGTCCTTCGTTTGCTCTAACTTTGATTTATCTATCCTATAGTTTGCAGCAAGTTGGTATCTATTTTTAAATAAATATTTTGCCGAAATATATTTTGAACTATAATTCTGTTTTGTAGAATTATACCCTTCGCTCGATAATAGATTGCTAATTAACGCGAAGTCCGTTCTATATGACTCCTCGTTCTTTGATATACCAATAGTAATATCGAGATTACTTGAAAGAGGAGCAAAATATTTAGTGTAGTTTGCATAAAAATCGGAATGAGCTTTCCTTATTGTGTTATCCAAATATTCTCTTGAACTGCTTGGTTGAATTAATGTTCCAACTTTTATTTGGTTAAAATTCTTATAATTTTCTTTTGAAATATTTACCCCTAGCTTTAAACTTTTAAAAAAGTTAGGCGTGTAATCGAATGAAAAAGATCCCAACCAACGATTAGTTTCAATTTGCTGATCATAATCATTGAGCAACGATACTGGGTTAACAGGAATATCATTTTCGTCAAAAGTTGGATCTTCAATCACTGCTCCTCTTATCTCCTTTTCATTTGCTTCAGTAGTCTTGCTCATTAATCCTATTAAGTTAAATCGGAAGTTAAGGCTGTTATTCAAAAAAGATGGCGATAGGTTTAAATTAAGAGAATTCCTTTTGAACCCAGATGTTTTGAGTATTCCATCAATTGATGTTCTGCCAAAGGAAAGGTAATAAGGAAGTTTATATGCAGTGCCTCTTACGCTAATAGAGTTATGAAATTGCATCCCTTTTTGATAGATTAAATCTTGCCAATTTGTATTTGATGAACCTAAACTGCTTATTCTACCAGGAATATCTGAATATCTTTCGGTAATTTGATTGCGGTATTCATCTCCAGAAAATACATCGACCTGTTTTGGAAGATATGACATGCCAATCTTGCTATTATAGTCAACCCTCAACTTTTGGGAGCCCTTTTTAGTCTCCACCTCAATTGCGCCACTAGCGGCTTCTGCTCCATACTTTGCAACAGCAATAGCTTCGTCGTCTATTGTTATTTTACTTATATCGTTTGTATTGAGAAAAATTTGCTCATCAATTATTACAATACCATCAATAACAATTATTGGTTTATTGTAACCATAAAATGAGCTTGGTGAGCCATTGTACATGCTACTATTATCCCACAGTTTACCACTCTTAGATGTAATAGATAAATCTGCTGTTTTTCCAAGAATTAAATCTTCGATATTTATTATAAACCCTTTATTTAAGGCACTTGAATCTATTACAAATCGCCCAAAATTTAACTCTGTTTTATCGTTCTTTAAAGAATCCTTAAACGTTTCTGGTTTCTCATTCTGTGCAATGGTTGGCAATTGTAGAATTGCAAAAAGTAGTGAGAAAACAATTTGAGTTTGGAAGAAATTATAACTTTTCATGAATACTATTGATTATTATATAATAATTATGAGCCTATTAGTAA
>JBPXJX010000097.1:0-2387 GCA_051715525.1 Bacteroidales bacterium | reverse complement strand
TTTGACTCGTAATAACCTTTGCTTTTAAGATAAAGTTTTATATTCTCGACACTTTGGTTTGTAAGAAATGTATCGAGAATTACAGGCTCCTCTCCAATTGTTTTTAATGATCTGTTTATCCAATTAAACTTACTAGGATTTGCTGTATTATAAATCCTAAGATGAAAGCGAAAACCAATGATCCTTTTGTTTGGTTTTTGACGAAGATAGGTTTCAATATCGCCAGGTTTTATATCCTTGGTATCAACATGTAGAGTGGTTTTGTTCAATAAGTACTTATCATCAGGAACATTTCGTGTGATTTTACATGATGTAAATAAAATAGCCAATAATGGAACTGCTAAAAAGATCCGATTAGAATAATAATTTCCTAAAAGCCTAAAAATTAGCATTTTTAAAAACAATCTTTTTGCCATTAAATTGGTGTGTGAAAGATATAAAAACCTTTTCATTCTCTAATATCTGTTCGAGTAAAATCCAAGCATATTGGTAAACAAAAAACGTGCAATTGAATATTGCAGAATGTTTTTATAATCTTTGCAATATTGAAATGAAGTAATTATTAATGAAAAAATTGTAAATTGTTAACCATAATTTGGATTTGATGATAAGTAAAAACAATATAAAATTCATTAATTCTCTTAGAATTAAAAAATTCAGAAACCAAGAGAGAACATTCATTGCAGAGGGTGAAAAATTGGTTGATGAGTTAGTAAACTCAACGCTTGAGGTAAGTGCAATATACCATACCTCTAGTTTTACACCACTTGTTTATAAAAAGGAAGTTGAGGCTTATCAGATTTCAGATGATGAAATGAAAAAGATAAGCGGCCTTTCAAATCCATCTCCTGTTTTATCACTTGTTCGAATACCTGAACTAAATCTTAAAAATATTGATTTTAAAAATTCGTTAACCCTTGCGCTAGATGATATTCAAGACCCAGGAAATCTGGGTACAATTATTCGTTTAGCCGATTGGTTTGGCATTGATTCAATTATTTGCTCTAACGAAACAGTTGATGCTTTTTCACCAAAAGTTATTCAATCGTGTATGGGAGCAATTTCGAGAGTTAACGTTATTTACAATAACTTGGAGGACATCCTCAAAGATTTAAGGTATAATCATAAACTTCCTGTTTATGGTACATTTATGCAAGGTGATGATATTTATAGCATTGACCTTGAGCCTAAAGGGGTGATTGTAATGGGCAATGAGGGGAATGGAATAAGCCCAAAAATTGAAAGGATACTATCGCAAAAGATTCATATTCCAAGTTTTGCAAATAACCGAACAGCCGTTGAATCGCTAAATGTTGCGATGGCTACAGCAATTGTTTGTTCTGAGTTTAGAAGAAGGTTAACATAATGAGTCAGAATATTAGTCAGTTTACTCCTATAATAGACTACTTTTATTTTTTAAAAAAATTTAAAATTTTATGAAAACATTTTTTATTGCAATTTACTTAATATCAGTATCATCATTTTATTCAGTTAAAGCACAAGACTCTTGCAAAGTGCTGATCCAGAGCTTAAAAGGCTCTTATGAAGGTGGGTGTAAGAAAGGGCTTGCAAATGGAAAAGGAGTTGCAAAGGGAAACGACACATATGAAGGATCGTTTAAAAAAGGATACCCAAATGGTTTCGGCAAATATACTTGGAACAATGGCTCAAAGTATGTAGGTTATTGGAAAATGGGAATAAGAAGTGGTGAAGGAAAATATACTTCTAAGGAAAATGGGAAAGATCTTGAACTCAATGGAATATGGAAAAATGATAAATATATTGGGGAAAAACCAATTCCTCCTTCTATTACCAAGAAAAATAATATTGATCAAGTAAGTTTTGTTAAGATAGGTGAAGGTAATACTATAATTATAAAAATACTTCAAAATGGATTATCACATACCCCCTATGATCTTTATATGACTAGTAGTTCAGGTAGTCCGTTAAATGAAGGTTCGATTATTGGTTATCAAAATTGCGATTTTCCTTTTAAAGTTAAAATCACTTATAAAAGTTGGAATTCTTTCAGATCAATACTTTATGATCGTACCATTGAATTTACAATTCATCAAGCAGGAAGGTGGGAAATAAAAATAGATAATTAATTAGACTATTTAATTGCCCAATACAACTTTAAATACTGCATTTGCAGTATTTTCACCATCCACTGCCGATGAAACAATACCACCGGCATAACCAGCACCCTCACCCGATGGGAATAGCCCTTTTATTCTGATATGCTGAAGTGTTTCGGGGTTTCGTGGAATTCGAATAGGCGATGAAGTCCTTGACTCAACACCTAGAATCAATGCTTCATTTGTGAGAAATCCTCTCATCTTTTTACCAAATTCAGTAAAGCCTTGCTGTAAACGCTTTGAAATCAA
>JBPXJX010000096.1:0-1624 GCA_051715525.1 Bacteroidales bacterium | reverse complement strand
TATTTAGTAAAAAGATATTCTTTTCAATACTATTCTCAACCCTTAGCATAGTTAGTTTTGCTCAGGATGATGAGTATTGGAATAAACTTTTAAATGAAGAGGTTGAAGTTGCAAATCCTGTTTATAAACCTGTTATATCATTAGGAGTCGGGGTGTTTAGCTTTTTTGGAGATATTAAAAACCCTGGAACAAACATACTAACTGGAAATAATGGGTATAAACTTAACGTTTCAAAGTTTGTAGGTAAAAAGAATTTTTTTAAAGTCAATATTTTCGGTATTGTTGGTAGCTTAAGCGGGCACGATTTCGATATATCTTATCAAATGCAAACTTTTGATCCTGTTAATTTACCAATTGATGCACTTGGAGATCCTATTTACCCAAATTCTTCTTTTAAAACAGATTTATATCAAATGGGTGTAAATCTGGAGTATGGGTTTGGTCATTTATTTAAAGATCAGAGAGCTTTTAAACCATTCATCTCTATTGGTTTCTCGCCAATTATTTTTAGTCCTAAAGGGAATTGGAAATATGATTTAGCAGGTTCGTTAAATCCAAATTATTACCATTACTGGAATGATGGAACTATTAGGAATTTTGCTCAAGAAAGCCCTGATGCTTGGCGAGCAAAAATAATATCTTTAGATAAAGATTACGAGACTGACCTTTCATCAGCAAAACTTTATAGAAGCAGCAGTTATTCTCAGACCTCTTTTGCAATCCCTATCGAGATAGGATTCGATTTCTTTTTATCCTATAGGGTTAGCTTAAGAGTTGCTACTGCTATTAACTATACATTCACCGATAATTTAGATAATTACGATTCTGAAGTAGCCAAAAATATTGGACTTAAAGGGAAAGGGTATAACGACTTATTTACTTTTACCCATTTTACCTTGAACTTCGACCTCTTCTCCGAAAAGAAATCGTACACCATTGAGAAGATGTTTGCAGATATTGATAATTTCGACTACGAGGTTCTTTTGGCCGATCAGGATGGAGATGGAGTGCTTGATGTAATGGATTTGTGTCCTGATACACCTTCTGGTATAAATGTTGACTCAATTTCAGGATGTCCTTTTGATGGTGATAAGGATGGTGTATATGATTATATGGATGAGGAAGCGAACACCCCTGAAGGTGCAACTATCGATGATAAAGGGGTTTCAATTCCTGAGTCAAAAATTGAGGAGATGTTTCAACCTAAGAATGCCGTTCTTCGCAAGGAGATTAGGGTAATCCCTGTTGCACCAATTTGGACTCGCAGCATAACCTTTACCCCAGGAGTGATTCCTGATAAATTTAAGAAAGTAGATGCTGATGGCGATGGATATATTTCATTCACAGAACTGCTTAAGTCTGTTGACGACTATTTCGATGAAAAAACTGACTTTAAACCAGAAGATATTTACGATTTGAATAGTTTCTTCTTCTCGCAGTAAAAAAATATTGAAAATAGCATTAAAACCCTCGATTAGTTGAGGGTTTTTTTATTTGTTTAAGCCATAATTATTAAATATTTAACACTAATTACTTAAACCTTTGAGAGGCTGACTAATCAAATTGTTGTATATTGTTATTTTATAAACACTTAACTTTCTTAAAGTATATCATTATGAAAAGA
>JBPXJX010000095.1:0-8845 GCA_051715525.1 Bacteroidales bacterium | reverse complement strand
GGGATCCCGAAAAAGTTCAGTTGTATTGACAGTAATCTCTTTTACGATATTTTCAGCAAAGTTAGAATCTTGCTTAATATTGGTGATTAAGCCAACAAGGTCTAAATTAAGATCGGTTAAAACCTTAAGCAAGCGCCGCTTTAACGATTTATCGGAGTACTCCGAAAAATCGTATTTAGTGACATTCTTTAGTGTCGTAACAAAGTATTGAAGATCTTGATCCGTTACATTCATATAAAAAGCTGAAATTCAATTGGGTTAATCTCACCCATTTCAATACTATTTAGCCAAATCATGCACAATCAAACAAAAAATGAAAGAGAAAAATGATTTAGCTTTAACTTGCTAAAAATATAAATACTTTGCAAATCTGCAAAGGTCTTTGGGCGTTTATTTTAAAACGAGTGACTAATATCTCTTTTATTTAGTATGAAACCTGACTTTATTTTGACAAAAACTTTTAATCTAATATCAAACTATGCTTATAATTCTTAATATTTCAGTAAAACTAGCGTTTCTAAAGCTTAAGTTTGAATTTTAATGAAACTGGATTATGATCGGAATTGGTAAAACCTAAATTAAAGTTTTGATTATCTATAAGTTCAATATTAGGAGAAACAAGGAAAAAATCTATTATTGAACTATATGTCTTACCGTTTTCATAGGGTTCATTCAGGTATCGATTGGTAGGATGCGAAGGATCGAAAATCCATTTCCAATCATTTGGCATAAAATCGGCAGCAATGTTGGTCAGCTTAAAGAACTCAACTTTATAATTATCGCCAAAAGAGTTAAGCAGGAACGTCGGTGGTGCTTGGTTCCAATCACCACCAACAACAACATAGTTTCCCTTTGAATACTCGTTGATTACAAACTCTTTCAAAAATCCCATCTCCTGTTTCTTTAGGCTACCATCATCAAAAGCTGAGTTATGCGTGTTAATAAGGATAAACTCTTTGCCGTTATCGGTTGGGTATCGGTTTACAAGCATACATCGCCGAAGGTTAAAAAGCCTTGTTGGCCAGCCAAACTGGCCTGGGTAAGCAAATCGGGTTGATGAGATTGGTTGATATTTGCTCATGCTCATAACACCAGAGTTAACTTGTCCCATTGGGGATGTGGGAGGGATAGGCACAAACTTAACCACATAGTTTGGTGCCAATGCCGTATGGTATCCTTCAATGGTTTGGAATCGTTCCATCTCATTGATGCGATAGCTTCTTTTAGAGCATATATCAACCTCTTGGAGAAGGATGAATGGATATGGTGATTTTTGTTTTAAAAACTTTGAAATTGAATCGAGGTTGATAAGCGTTCGTTCATAGGTGTCGCGAACTTTAACTCCTTCGTCGTAAAAGAAATCCATGTTTTCGCCCAACCCAGCATAACCAATATTCCACGATAAAAGATTAAGCTCCTGATTACATTTGACTGTATCGGGTGTTGACGATTGTGAGATGACAAGTTCTTTAGGAGGATCATAGTAAGTAAGGGTTGCATAAACTATCAGTAGGCCTATGGCAAGAAAAAAAGCCAAAATGGCTAATCCCAAGTACTTTAATATCTTCATGAGAATTATGTTTTGATAAAGTTACGGAGAATCATCATATCAGCAAGCAAAAAAAGAAGTATAAAATTATGAGAGATAAGAGTGAACAGACAAGACTTACATTCAGATTATTATAGAATATTTTCAGAAAACAAACAACGCATCGTTACTACAGCCTATAGCCTAAAATCCTACAGCCTAAACTATGTTAATAACGGGTTGGTTACTTTGTTTGAACAGACTGAAACAACCTTTGGAAGCTAATTTTTTATATCTATCTTTGACCCGAAATTCAAAAAGCGACTATGAAGTTTGGTGTTGTAATATTCCCAGGTTCAAACTGCGACCGCGATACGGTCTACGTTTTGAGAAATGTCCTTGAGCAAGAAGTTGTAGAACTTTGGCATAAGGATACCGATATTCAGAATGTTGATGTTATTGTATTGCCCGGTGGGTTTTCGTATGGCGATTACCTTCGTTCGGGAGCATTGGCTCGATTTTCGCCAATTATGAAGGAAGTTATTGAATTTGCAAACAAAGGTGGATACGTTTTTGGTATTTGTAATGGTTTCCAAATCCTTTGCGAAGCAGGATTACTCCCAGGTGCGCTACTTCATAACAATCATCGTAAGTTTTCGTGTAAGAATGTTTACCTAATTCCCGATAGCAAAACAGCTCCAATTACCTATTACCTTCCACGTAATAGAGCGCTTAAAATTCCTATTGCGCATGGCGAGGGCAAGTATTATGCCGATAAGGAGACCATTGCCGAGATGCGCTTGAATGGTCAAATTCTTTTCCGCTATAGCGATGAGAATGGAAACGTTTCAGAATCGGTTAACCCAAATGGTTCGCTCGAGAATATTGCCGGAATTTGCAATAAAACGATGAACGTTTTTGGCATGATGCCTCACCCCGAACGTGCTGCCGATGATGAACTTGGCAATACCGATGGCAGACTAATTCTTGAATCGCTTATTCGCTCAATACAGGAGAAGGCCTAAGTTTACAACTGCCTAACATCTAGGAGTACATCATTGTACCTCTCGGGTTTATCAACCACTTCGAGAATTTTATTCGCAACAACTTCAGTTGAGGTTAGTTGACCTTTTATTTTATAGCCAATAAATTTTTCGAGATGAGGAAAATCTTTTGAGTCGACTCCTCTAATTTGCTGCTGCATATTTGTGTCGACTATTCCCGGTGCGATAGAAAAAACCCTCAACTTTGCATTATCGAAACCGCTTTCGGCTTGATTCACCTGCGAGAACATATCAACCGCGGCTTTTGATGCGCAGTAGGTTCCCCACGATTCTATTGAATGCCTTCCTGCCCCAGAGCTGATGTTGATAATAACTATCTGCGCATCAGAATCTTTGTAACAATGAATAAACTTATTTGTAAGGATTGCCGGACAAATGGTGTTAAGGTTGAAAACCTTTACAATGGATTCGTTGGTTAACTCCCCAATAGGCTTTACATCACCAATAATCCCGGCATTGTTTATAAGTACAACTTTATACGACTTGCTATGTTTTGTAAAGCTAAGGTTTAAAACTTCATCAACTTGGCTCAGGTCAATATTGAGGTGATTATAGTTTTTGTGAGTAATTGTGCAGGTGCGAGAAAGCCCAAAAACAATTGAGCCTTCAATTTGAAGCGCTTGCTCGGCAAGGGCTTTGCCAATTCCTTGGCTTGTTCCGGTGATGTAGAATGTGATCATTAGGATTTTTAGTTATTATGAATACTTTCTTTAAATCCATAAAAAAGAAAAATTAAAATAAATGGCTAATTCTTTTTTATCCCATTTGGAAACATAATAGCTAGGAGAACAAAAATCAGTAAGAAGTTAAACTCAATACCATTTCTTCCTCCGCCAACAACAAACCATCCTTCTTTAAAGTGTATAAGGATAATTCCTGTTATAAGAATAAAAATTGTAACCATGGAAGCCAATTTTATATACTTCTCAAAAAGCAAACAAAAAGCTGCAGCTACATGCGATAATTTGATCGTCCAAGCAAGAAAAACTCCAAGCGGAGCAAAACCGATTTGGTTTAGATACAATTTTCCAAAATCATTTATCCCATTATTAAACATTCCTGGAATGCTATGTGCCAAAAGTATTATAGCTACAGCTATACGGAGCAAAAATGTGCTATTAGTGATGTTCATAGTTGTTTAATTTTGGTGCCTAATTTATGATGATAAAATCACGATTAATAAGAATTAGTCATTTATAAACTTAGCTTTTATCCACTTAGGAAAAACTATTGCTCCAATAAGCAAGTATGGGTAGTAGCTTATCATTCGCCAAATTAGTGCCATGGCAATTGCCACCGAACCAAGCGTTGCTGCATCAACAGGAATGAATTCGCCCATGTAACGCGTGAAAGCAAACTCGGAGAAACCGCTTCCGCCAGGAGTTGGGCTGACCAGCATGATTATCCACATGGCCAGCTGGCGCGCAAAGATTAGCATGTGATTACCTACTGTGAAGAATGCTAAAAGCAGAGCGTTTACAACAAAATATCGCGACGACCACGATAAGAATGTTGCCAAAAATGCCTTTAGCCAAAACATAAAAGGCTTTTTGCGATATTCCAAGGAACTGTTAATGATATCGGTACCTGCTCTGTTTGCCCCATGTTTCCATCGACGCAAAAAGGGTAGTTTAAAAATAAGCATCAATAACCATTTTAACCCACGAGGGTTAAAGAAAAGGCCGTACGAGAGCACAACAACCCAAAGAAATTTTATGGAGTAACCAATTAAGCAGAATAGGAAAAGATCGTTGGAGAAGTTTACTTCAGCACCTGATGTTATTCCTAACCCAAATAGGGCATGGGGAGTTACAATCAGCAAAACAATTGGAAAAAAAAGAATAAAATATAATTCGTCAAGAAAAGAGGTAATCATAACTACTGCTGAGCTACGACCAACAGAAAGTCCTTCTTTATTCACATACAGCGTTGCAACAGCAGTTCCTCCAACAGCCGAGGGTGTTATGGCCGATGTAAACTCCCATAGCATTATCACCCTAAATGACTGCCTAAAGCTTAGCATGTTGTCGGTTAAGATTCTGAGTCGGAGCATATAGCCAAAATCGCGCAACGCCATAAAGACAAATGCAATGATTAGCCAAAAAACTGACCATTTTGTGAAATGTATTACATCTAGAGCGCTTGGATTGAACTGTCTGTAAAAAAGAAACCCAACAACCCCTAACCCAATGATAATTGGGTAAAATGCACTTCGGAGCTTTATTTTGGTTAGCGGGTTTTCGCCGATTGGAGATTTAATTTTGTGCATTTTGTTTTAGGTTGAGTAACAAAAATAGGAATAATATGTTACTTCAAGGTTAAATTTGGTTTAAACTATATATTCGTTCTGAGGTCTTTTAATGGTACTAGTTTTTAAATACTTTTGCGGGCTAGAAATTTGATTGATAAATAATTTAAATGCTTAAAGATAAGATTGTAAAAGCTCACCTCTCAATATTAGGAGCAAACCTTTTTTTTGGAGTAAACTACGCTATTGCTAAAGGAATAATGCCAAATTTTCTGAAACCAAATGGCTTTACGCTAATGCGCATTATAACTGCATTCACCCTTTTTTATCTTATTTCTCTTTTCACAAAGCGTGAAGTAATTCAACGAAAAGATTATCCACGATTTATTGCTGCAGGTTTTCTTGGTGTTGCCTTTAACCAGTTTATCTTTCTGAATGGCTTAAATTTTACGTCGCCCATCGATTCAGCAATTATTGTAACTATCAACCCAATTCTTGTAATGATTATTGCCTCGATGGCAATTGGTGAGCGCATTACCCTAATGAAGATTTTTGGAATGATCGTTGGCGCAACAGGTGCATTGCTTATCATTTTAAACAGAGGGGTTATCAGCTTTAGCTCAGAGCATTTGCTTGGCAACCTGATGATTTTTATGAGCACTTTTGCCTATGCAGGTTACTTGGTTGTTGCAAAACCGCTGATGCAACGATACGATCCGTTAACGGTTATGAGAGGAGTTTTCTTTGTGGGTTTGATTTTTATCGCCCCGCTTGGCCTTGGAGATTTAATTAATACGAGCTGGTCAACAATTCCTGCATCAGTGTGGGGTTCGATATTCTTTGTACTACTTGGAGCAACATTTATTGCATATCTGCTAATGAGCTGGGGCTTAAAGCAGGTTAAGGCAACCACTGTAAGTATCTATAATTATACCCAGCCCGTAATTGCTTCGATTGTTGCGGTGGTGATTGGGCAAGATATAATTGATACACCCAAAATCGTTGCCACAATAATGGTGTTTCTTGGGGTTTACTTTGTAAGTGGACCAGCCATAAAGGCAAAATTCTCAAAAAAGTAGTGTTTGATTAGAGATTGATGTTGTAGAGCTTTGCTTTATAACATGAGGGTTTGATAACCTGATTATTAGTTTTGGTTTTACCTTTGCGATGCAAAAAAAAACTATATGAAGATTAAAGAATATCCAACCCATCGGCTTGTAAAGAGTGAGGACTTAAACCACCATGGAACCTTATACGCAGGGCGAAGTGCCGAATGGTTTGTTGAGTCGGGTTTTGTGTCAGCGTCATCTTTGATAAACCCTCATGACATTATCTGTTTAAAGATTCACGGAATGTACTTCAGCAGCCCTGTAAAACCAGGGGAGTGCATTTGCTACACCAGCAAAATTGTACATACAGGTAAAAGTAGTCTGGTTGCCTATGTTAAAGTAGCTCGTGTTAGCAAACCTGATGCAGTAATTGTTGATGGCTTTATAACTTTTGTTCATGTTGATGAAAACACAAAACCACGCGAACATGGAATTAAAATGGAGATAGAAACTGAAGAGGATAAAATTTTGAATAAGCGTGCTTCCGAATTGCCTAAATAGCAAGTTTAAATAAAAAAGAGCAGAAAAGTGAAACATCTTTTCTGCTCTTTTGTTTTATCTACCGCAAGAACAATGCCCCGAACCACAAGATGATACAGCTTCCTGTTTTTGACTCATTTGGGGTTTAAACTCCTCACACTCCTCGCCATTACATGGACAATTAGCAGTATATTTGCTAGATGGTCCATAAACAGGATCGTTCCAATCAACCCTTACCCCTGCGGCTTCGAATTTCTTGTTGCAGGTCTTACAAAGAAATGTCTTCATACCAATTAAATATTTTGTTGTTTGTTCTCGAAACAAGTGAAAATGAAAAAAGTTTAGTAATAGCTATTGAATAACACACCCAAAGGGAACAAACTATCAAAATCTTTTTACTACTTTGCACCAAATCAGCTATTTTATCAATTCTGAAAACTATGATTAGAATTATTGGCGAAAACAACTCCATTATGAATCAATTCATCGCTGAGCTTCGCGATGTTAACGTTCAAAATGATTTTATGAGGTTTCGAAGAAACCTTGAAAGAATAGGGGAGATTTTTTCGTACGAAATTAGCAAAGAGTTGCATTACGAAAACCATCAAGTACAAACACCACTAGGTTTTGCAGATGTAAACCTTTCGACAGATAATCTTGTGCTTGCAACAATTCTTCGTGCTGGTTTGCCATTACATCAAGGAATGCTTAGCTTTTTCGATAAAGCAGAGAACGCATTTATTTCAGCTTATCGAAAGTATAGTAAGGATGGAAGTTTTCGAATTCAATTTGAGCATCTGTCATGCCCACGGATTGAAGATAAAGTGCTGATTATTACAGACCCAATGCTTGCTACAGGTGCATCAATGCTGTTAGCATATAAAGCGTTGCTTGAGAAAGGAACTCCAAAACATACACACATTGTGTCCGTTATTGCATCAAAAGAAGGGGTTGACTATATTAAACGCAACCTTTCGCAAAAAAGCGTTACCCTTTGGCTTGGTGCCGTTGATGATGAGCTAACTGTAAAATCTTACATCGTCCCTGGTTTAGGCGATGCAGGAGATTTAGCTTATGGTGGGAAAGAGTAAACTATTGCTCAACCGTAACGGGTTGATACTTCCAAACCCTTGTTTTATCGTCGCAAGATGCTAGCAGTTCTCGAACGGGAATCGAGAAAAGCGGATGCATAAAGTCAGGAGCAACCTCTGATAGAGGAGTAAGAACAAATCTTCGCTTATGTAAAAAGCGATGTGGTATCACTAAACTTGGCGAAAGCATTATCTGCTGATCGTAGAATAGAATATCAATATCAGCAGTACGAGGTGAGTAGCCATTGCCGTTACGTTCACGACCTAGAATACCCTCGATAAAAGATATTTCAAGTAGGATAGCCGCAGGGCTTAACTGGGTGTCAACAACTAGCACCTGATTTAAAAAGTTTTGACTATGCTCAAAGCCCCAAGGCTCTGATTCGTAAAGCGATGAATATCTTAAAATATAACCTACTCGTTCTGCAATAAGGCACTTCGTTTTATTGATGTACTGCTCTCTATCACCAAGATTCCCGCCAATTACTAAATATACTTTAGCCATCTAATGCCGATTATAGTTGATAAAAGTAAAATCTTTATGTTTGAAAATAATTTCAAACATAACTATTTAACAGATTTTTTATACTTTTAGTTCATTAAAAATTTGAACATAATCAAATACTTTTCAACTATGAAATCATTTTTTAAGTATTTACTAGCATCTATCCTAGGTATCTTTATCGCATCATTCCTGGGTTTTTTAATTTTGATGGGGATAATTGGTGCCATGATATCATCATCGGATAAGTTAGTTGAGGTGAAAGATAATTCTATTCTTTACATCAATTTAAACAAAGAGATTGTTGATAGAGCCTCAAATAATCCTTTTAATGGATTAGACTTTATGAGCTTACAGCCCAAAACGGCCCTTGGACTAAATGATATCCTAAAGGCAATTGAAAATGCCAAGGATGATTCAAAGATTAAAGGGATAATGATGGAAGTTGATGCTGTAAATGCTGGAGCAGCAACAGTAAACGAAATTCGAAATGCGCTAATCGATTTTAAACAGTCGGGCAAGTTTATCATCAGCTACAACGATGTGTATAGCCAAAAGGCTTATTTCTTAGCATCGGTTGCCGATAAAATTTACTTAAACCCTGAAGGGGCGGTTGATTGGATTGGTTTGCGTGCAGAGATTATGTTTTACAAAAACCTTTTAGGAAAGCTTGGCGTTGAGCCTCAGATTATCCGTCACGGTAAATTTAAAAGTGCAGTTGAGCCTTACATGCTCGATAAGATGAGCCCCGAGAACCGCGAGCAGATATCAACTTTCATCGGATCAATTTGGAACCATTGGGTTTCCGAAATCTCAAAATCAA
>JBPXJX010000094.1:0-2550 GCA_051715525.1 Bacteroidales bacterium | reverse complement strand
TCATCAGCTTAACCCCTCTTCTTCAGGCTATAATCTTGCTTCTGACGTCTAACTTCTTATAACAAAATTTAAGCTATTAAACATCTTTTTTGTTTTGATTTTCAGTAATATGGTTCTAAATAAATCTGGATAATGATCTATTTTTGCGGCAAATTCGAAAACCTAACACATTTAAATATATGAGTTACCTAACTAAAGAAAAACTATTTTCAAAGGAGTGGTTTATTAACTATTCTCTGATAATCGTTGGGGCATTTATCCTTGCTGCCGGATTTGTGCTTTTTGTTGACCCTCACAAAATTGCACCGGGTGGCGTTTACGGTATCGGTATCGTTATCCACCATCTAACAAAAGGAATGTTTGAATGGGCTCCCGAAGGATTACCCATTGGTACCATTGGCCTAGTGCTAAATATTCCATTAACCATAATTGGGATTAAAATTTTAGGGCCAAAGTTTGGCGTTAAAACAGTAATTGGATTTATCCTTTCGTCTGTTTTCATTGACCTTTTGCACATTATTCTAGGCTATGAGCCTTTGGTTGACGACATGCTTCTTTCATCTATTTTTGGAGGTGTTCTAATTGGTTTTGGACTTGGCTTGATTTTCAAAACAAAAGCAACAAGTGGTGGCTCAGATATTATTGCCATGATCATTGCAAAATACACCAAGCTTCCTCTAGGTCAACTTATGATTTATGTCGATTCGGCAATCGTACTCTTTGCTGTTGTTGCATTCAAAGATTGGAAAATTCCATTGTACTCTTGGATTGTAATCTATATAACCGGTAAGGTTATTGATATGACCATGGAGGGAGTTAGCTACGACAAAACACTTTTTATCGTATCTGACAAGTATGATGAAATACGCGATAAAATTATTAACGACTTAGAACGTGGAGGCACAATGATTAAAGCAGAGGGAATGTATCAAGGGCAGGAGAAGAGATTAATTTTCACAAATGTTAGCCGACGTGAGGTATACATTCTTCGTGATTTTATTGAATCGATCGATCCCAATGCCTTTATAACTGTAATTGATGCTAGCGAAATTCTAGGCCTTGGTTTTAAGTCGATAAAGAGCGATAATTAAACAGTCAGGTTCATATATTAAAGCCTGATTGGAAATTTTCAGTCGGGCTTTTTTTATTCGTTAACGATTAATTGTAGTAATTCGAATTCCAAATCAGTATTTTTGCTTGCAATATTTATGGTGATGAAAACTGGATTAGTACTAAAAACAACGGGAAGTAGATATACTGTAAAGGTTGATAATGGTGATTTATATTACTGTTCAATCCGCGGGAAACTTAGGTTGAAAGGTGTTAAAACAACAAATCCCATTACTGTAGGTGATATTGTTGATTTTGATGTCGAAGGAGCCGATAACGGATCTATTAACCGTGTTCATGATCGAAAAAACTACATCATTCGTCGTTCCACAAATCTATCGCGTGAGTCGCATATTATTGCTGCAAACCTCGATCAAACTTTACTTATCATTACAATTGATTTTCCCGAAACCCAATTGGCGTTTATCGATCGATACCTCGTAACCACCGAGGCCTATGGCATAAAAGCGGTATTAATTTTCAACAAGATTGATATTTACAATGATGAACTTACCGATAAACTTAATCAGTATATCGATATCTATGAGAAAATTGGTTACCAATGCATTAAAGTATCAGCTCAAACGGGCGAAAATATTGATGAGTTGAAAAAATTACTAATAAACAAGGTTAGCCTAATCTCTGGAAATTCAGGTGTTGGAAAATCGAGCTTAATCAACAGAATTGAACCCAATCTCGATTTAAAAACCGAAAGTATTTCTTCTTATCATCTTACAGGAAAACATACTACAACATTTAGTGAAATGTTTGAGCTAGGTTGTGGTGGCTTTATAATTGATACTCCAGGTATTAAAGGTTTTGGTTTGATTGATATTCAAAAGGAAGAACTTTACCATTTCTTTCCTGAGATGTTTAAACTCTCTCAAGAATGTCGGTTCTACAATTGTACCCATATTCACGAACCTGGTTGCGCGGTTTTACAGGCTGTTCATTCGGGTAGGATTAGCCCTTCGCGCTATTTAAGCTACTTGAGTATACATGATGATGAAAACGAAAAGTATAGAAACTAATTATTAAATAAAATTGAATAAACAATTTAAAAATCAATGACTATGAAATCGCACGAGGTAGACTACAAAATTATGGGCGAATCCATTCAGCTTGTTGAAATTGAACTCGACCCAATGGAAACTGTAATAGCTGAAGCTGGTGCCATGGTTTATATGGAAGATGGAATCCGCTTTGAAGCCAAAATGGGCGATGGAACTGCTCCTAATCAAGGTTTTTTTGATAAAATTCTTTCTGCTGGATCGAGAGTATTAGCAGGTGAATCATTATTTATTACTCATTTTACCAATCATGGCTTAGGAAAAAAGCATGTTGCTTTTTCGGCACCATACCCTGGCACGGTTATTCCAATTGAACTTACACATGTTGGCGGAAGGTTAATTGTTCAAAAGGACGGCTTCCTCTGCGCTG
>JBPXJX010000093.1:0-7149 GCA_051715525.1 Bacteroidales bacterium | reverse complement strand
GTAAATTCGAGAAAGCGTGATATCAGTATTATCACAAACCCTTTGCAATGCCTCTTTTGGAAGGTAGTTATAATGATTTTGAATTTCCTGCAAAATAGGAATTACCGCCTCAACCGCTCGCCCTTTCTGCTCGACTATTCTATCAACTATCTCAATTATATCGTTTTCCATAAAATCACTTTCCTATACAATACAAATTCTTATCACCTCTAATGAAAATCTTACCATTAGCAAATGCTGGTGTACAAACTGACTTTTCGCCCAGGTTAGCCTCTCCAACCGATGTAAAAGTCTTATCAGCATTGAAAATATGCATAACTCCCTGCTTATCTATTAGGTAGATTCTGCCTTCGGCAATAATTGGGGATGAGTAAAATCCGTCTGAGAATTCTTTAGTCCAATAACTTGTTCCGTTTTTAGCATCATAGCAAACAACCGTTCCGTAACTTGTTACAACAAAAAGGTATTTATCAGTTGCCACAGGACTTGGAACATCAGATAAATAATCAGAACTCTCCCAAAGTTTCTCAGGTGTATCACCAACCTTTATTGCTGATAAACTTGCATACTCGTTAAGCGCAAACACAACGCCATCGGCGTAGGCAAGCGAAGGCCCAACCTCGCCAGAGATACAATCGATACTCCAAAGCTGCTTGCCAGTTGCAGGATCATAAGAAGCAACTGAAGGTTCAGCAACTAGCATCAACTCGTTTCTGCTTCCAGTATTCACTAGTATTGGAGAAGACCAAGAAATCTTCACTTTTCGAGGAGTACTCCACACTTCATCACCTGTTGACGAGTTCAAGGCAAAAACCCTTGGGTTAGTTCTGCTATCGAACTCAACAATAACAAGCCCTTTATATGTAATAAGCGAAGATGAATGTCCATAATGATTCTGTGGCACACCAATATTTTTTGCCCAAACCCTATTCCCATTCATATCAATGGCAAGAATATCGCCATTTGCAAAGATTGCGTAAACTCTTCTACCATCGGTAGAAATTGTTGGGGCTGAGTAGCCTGTATCGCCCTGAACTTTAGGTGCAGCAGCAGGCGAACCAGTGATATTATCAGCATTGGCAGTCCAAAGCAACTTGCCAGTATTTTTATCGAAGCAGTAAACCTCACATTTTGTAGCATTTGCTCCCGCAACAAAAACCCTATCGCCCCAAATTACAGGAGAGTTATAACCAGGCAGAGGAATAGCCACCTTCCATAGTACATTCTGACCCGATGCTCCATCCCATGATGTTGGAATATTTTTTTGATAGGCAATTCCATTCCCAGCATATCCGCGGAAATTCGGGAAGTTGCTTTTCAATTCATTATCCGAAGGATAATCGTTTGATGTTGCAACTGGTTTAACCGTCTGCTCCTTAGGTGTTTCTTTTTTCTCTTCAGCAACTGTATTTGTAGTTACTGAATTAGATTTTGTTGTATCAATTGAAGTTGATTTGTTTTCATCTTGTTTTGGAGTTTCCACCTTTTCCTGCACATCGGTTTTAACTTCTGGCTGGCTTGGAGTATCGTTTTTAGCGATGGCTGTTTGAGAGAATGCCTCCTTTAGCTGACTCTTTGAGATAAATGCAAACACCAAAGCAACAACAACCAATGCACCACCTCCAACAGAAATCCAAAACCTTGCCTTACTCTGCGTTTGATAAAGTTTCTCTCTTTCGTCGGAGTTAACTATGGGGAGTTCTTTAGTAGCCAAGCGAATGAATTGTAACGCGATGATTAGAACCAAAACACCGATCATCAGCATATATCCGCCATTGCGGATTTGCCATTGGTTGGTAAAGTATGCCTTGCGAGCAAGAAGATCGAGTTCGCGTATCTCCTCGCGAAGCTGATTATCATTGGGGTTTTCCTTTAAACGCTCCACAAGAGCGTTCATAACCTTTGTATTTACAGGGTCGACCCGATTTATTTGGGTAAAGTTTGCAATAATGAGAACGCAAAAAACAAACGAGAAGATGCCTGCAGCAATTGCAATCCCTCGCCAAAGGCGAACATTTTCGATGTATTTTTTTAGATCCATATCTTTTGAATTCAATATAATTATTCAGGTTTTACAGGGCAATAATCGATACACCTTGCACAGCTAAGGCATGTGCCCCTGTTTGGGGTGTAATCCTCGCGGTAGTTAAAAACCGAAAGGCTTGTCAACGTTAATCCGAAAACTAATCCTAAAAATCCTCCTAAAATCCAACCTCCAACATAAAACTTATCAAGAATACCTTCAACTTCGGCGTATAGCTGCTCGGGTGATTGCCCTGCGGATTTAAATGCCGTAACCTCAAAACTCTCCGGTTTAGATGTATCTGGATTCTTTATCTCCTGAGCCAGCTGTACCCTATGATTTACCTTTGCAAGATTCTCGCTAAACTGAGAGCCAACATAGCCGCCAACAAGCATTAACAAAGGAATAATCACAGTTAATGTAATAATCCTACGAACTGCCTTTGTGCTCTCCTCCTTCTCCTTAATCTGCACAGGCTTATCGATTGCCCCAAATGGGCATGAATTCTCGCAAAGTTTACACTGAATACATTTTGCAGGAGTTATGGTAAGATGTTTTTTCGAAAATCTACTGGTTAGGTTAAGCAGTACCCCATAAGGACATAAAAAACGGCAATATGGACGCGCAACGAAAACGCCAATCAGCAAAAGCGCAGCGCCAATCATAAACATCATAAAACTGGCGTTGAGCCTGAAGAAGCCCACGAACGGATCGTATCTACAGATAATAAAATCGGTTGCAGTAGCAGCATATAAAACTGCAAGGCCTAAGTAGATAAATGGGATTAGCCCAAGAACCTTAAGTAACCACGATTTAAGATCGATTGATTTTATTATAAAAACATCCTGAATTGCGCCAAGCGGACAAACCCCAGCGCAAAATGTGCGACCAAAAAACAGGGTAAAAATGATTGGAATAGCAAAAAACAGCACTGCCGAAATGGGTATGCTATAGCTAGGGTTGAAAAGCGCATAAACAATATTCTGAACCGAACCAACTGAGCATATACAGCCCTCGCGGAAGAAGCCAAAATAGGCAATTGAGAAAATCGAAATCCAGAAAACGCCATCGCGAGTGCGCTTCTTAATCACCATCCAGCTGGTAACCGAAAGAGTTGCAATAAGAACAACCAAATCGAGAATGGCTAAAGCCTCTGAACGAGGATCGGGAGCTGATGTTTGGGGTTGAATATAGCCCGATTCAAATTCGGGCTTAGGAAATCGCTGCACAGCAAAAGTGTTGTACAGCTGAAATGATATTACTAATAATAAGATTATATATGCAACTATTCTCTTCATAATACTGGAACTAGATTCCTGCCTGCGCAAGAATAACATACAAACTAATATTAACCTTTTCGTTTACTATCAAATCCTGAAAACAAGTATGGGCTATCGGATGGCACGCGCTTAAAGGCATCGGCAGGACAATCGCGAGCGATTGCACATTCGTTGCAATTATCGCATAAATCGTGGCGAATTTGTAGTTGCAACGAACCATTCCCAAATGCTCCGCATCCTTTCACGCACTTACCGCATCCAATGCATAAGTCGTTATCGATATCGTACTGAAAGTAAGGATCCTCAACAAACTTACGACGAATGGCACTTGTAGGGCAAAGCTGATTCTCGGCAGCAGTAGTCAACTCTTTAACCTCTGGTCTGAAATATCCCCCACACAAATCGCAATATCCGCACATGCTGTACACGTGAACGCACTTAACCGCCGAAGGCGTTTTAACACAGTTTGTAGCACACCTACCGCATTGAATACACTTGGTTGTATCAAGTTGCCAAACCATTTGACGGCCATGTGACCTTGTCAAAAGCTTGCCTCCAATCGCGCCAATCCCAAGAATAACAGAAAACCTGATGCTGTTATTGATAAAATCACGACGACTAATCCCTTTCCCTTTTTTGCTTGAATCTTCCATATCTGAAGATTAAATCAATTATTTTACAATCTCTCGCTTAACCTGAATTGCCTCAGGTTTAGTGCAAATGGGAAGCGTTTTGCAACCATTACAAATGGAGTTGCAACCTGTTCCTTTATTTTCATCGCCTTTTCGAGCAAGCAAATAGCCGCTAGATGCTGTAATACCTAGTAAAATTCCACCTCTCACAATTGCCGATAAAAATCCTCTTCTGTCCATAACTACTTTTTTGTATAGATAACCACTTCCTTTTTCTCTGGATCGAGCACGTAGATTCTATCTTTTGAATCCACCGCTAAATCGAGTCCTTTTGTCCCTTCATTAAAACTTTGAGGTGAAACTACAACGCACTCAAACTCGCCCGAAGGGTGATGTATTTTAACTCGTTCAATCCCCTTTTCGCTTGTTACGAATGAGCCATCGGTGAGCATTGCAATATTCGACGGATTACAGCAACCGCTAAATCCTTCAACAGCCATTGATGTTTTAGCCCACGACGAAACCTGCTCCCCTTTCTCGTTATAGCATTCAAACTGATGGCGACCAGGGTTTACAATCCAAAGTTCTCCCTCGCGACCAATTAGTAAATCGAAGTAAGGGCTTGGGATTACAAATCCTTGAATGCCTTTCTCAATATTCTTTTTACCAATCTCCTTTACTAATTCACCTGATTTATTATACTGATATACAATACGATTTCCTGCATCGGCAACATAAACGTAGTTTTCACTTACGGCAATGCTAGTTAAAACGGACTTCTCATTAACCGCTTTCCACAATGCTAAAACGTTGCCTTTTAAATCAAGAACCTCGATATGATCTTGAATTCCAAGATAAATCTTGTTTTCATCGATTGAGATAGATCTAATCTCCTTGCCTTCGGCAAATTTTGCAACTGGTTTTAGATTGCTATCATAAATGGTAATTCCATCACCTGCAATGTAAATATTATCGTTTTTATCGATGCAGATGGCGTGAATCTGTCTCAGTTCCGGAGCAATATTGGCAATTGGTTTATATTTAATGAGCGATGTATCGATATGCCTTAGCTTATCCATCTTATACTCGTAAGGATTCTCGTTGCTACTATCAGGTTGATAAAAGAAATCCATAGCCATAAAACCAACAACAACCAGAAGCAGTACTACCGAAGCCCAAATGATTATTTTCTGTTTCATATATTTCGACTTTTACTTAGCCCTAACATCCAAGCAAACCATCTGCTTCGAGGTTCGCATTAGCAGGTAACCATCAGCAATAGCTATTGGACCCCATGAGTCTTGCCCTTCGATAACCAAAGCCTTATCGAGTTGTACCCATCCGGTTGGCGTTGCTTTAGCAATGGTTAAAGCGCCATCATCGTTTAGGATAAAGAATTTGCCATCGGCAAAGATATATGGCCCAAGGCCAAACCTATCGGTTTTTCCACTTGTCCAAAGAATATTCTTGCAATCATCGGGTTTACAGCAAACCATCTGGTTACGAGTACCACCAGCATCCTTAGGTTGAATTCCAAAGATGAAACCATTCATAAAGATTGGCGTTTGCTGCTCCGATGCAAGTCCCTCAACCGGTCGATACTTTTGCAAAACTTTCACATCAAAACCATTCCCATTGCCAACTAGCTGAAATAGCATAGAACCTGCACCATAACCAGCAGTGATTAGTATTCTACCATTATCAAGTACCAACGGCGATGGCGCAACAACCGATGGAGCAAAAGCATTGGTCTTCCACAATATCTTTCCAATATCTGCACCCTCAGCAGATACCCCAATAATTCCTCCTACGGCGGCATATACATACATCTTTCGTCCGTCATAATTCATCGGCATTACCGATGAGTGCGACATCTTCCAACCATCTGGGTTTGGAGTACTCCAAACCACTTTTCCCGTTGCACAATCCACTCCAATAAGCAACGATGTCCCTCCGGGGGCAATCACCGCAATATCCTTATCAATTAACGGACATTGACCAGTATACCAAAATGGCACTTCGGCTTTATACTCATTAACCAAATCGATACCCCAAAGGAAATCGCCATTCTGTGGGTTTGAGCACATCACCTGGCAGCGCGGCCCAATAGTAACAATATACTTTTCGGTGATGGCAGGTATTGTACGCGACATCCCATGATTACGCTTCACATGCACCTTGTAAGATCTCTTCCACAACTCCTTTCCTGTTACAAGATCAAAACAACGCAGCGCATCAGTCTTTTTCGCCTCGGTATAATCGAGAAGGTAAACCTTACCATTGTAAATTACAGGAGCAGCATGACCTTCGCCCAAATCAACCTTCCACAAAACCTTTGGGCCTTCTTTTCCCCATTTATCAACGAGGCGAATATTTTCTTTGTTGATATTATCGAAATCGGCACCTCTAAAACGAGTCCACTTACCCGAAAGGGTTGATGCACCTTTCTCGTACTCGGTGAAATTCTCTCCTATCTTAACAACACTGCTTGTATCGGCACTTTTTGCAGGTCGATTATCTTGACCGGGAACGCTAGCAGAAAAATCCTTAACAGGATTTTTAAGAAACCAAATAAGGAATATGCCTAAAAATATAACTGATACAGCAGCAATGATATATTTATCGTTTAGCTTCATTGAGAATCTCTCGATTACTATTAAATATAAAAAAAAAAACGGATTTGCTCTAATCACAAAACACAAGTTTTAGACGATAAAAGAACAAATCCGTTTAAATAACCTTTACTTTATTTTATAAGCCATCAAAGCATTTCCGCGTCTTACATAGAGAATACCATCCTTAATTGCTGGGTGCGACCAGCATGGGCCTTTGCCTAGTGGAACTTGGAACGAGCTAACCACTTTGAAATCGGTTGGAGTTGCTTCAACCAATCCAACTGTTCCGTTCTTCTCATCGTAACAGTAAAGCATGCCATCGTTGGCAATGATTGAGCCTTTGGTCTTCCACTCCTTCTCGTACATTGTTTTACCTGTAGCCCAATCGATACAGCACCACTTGCCAATTCGATTATTTATCCAGTTTGAACCGTAGATATAGCCATCTATAAGCACTGCACCGCCATGATGAACATCAAGGGTCTCATCAGTCCAATCCAAAGTTAGAGTTTTTAAATCTGCCGAAAGGGTATACATTGCACCAACGTGATCATATCCGCCAGTGATATAAATCTTATGATCTTTATAAATTGGAGTAA
>JBPXJX010000092.1:0-4317 GCA_051715525.1 Bacteroidales bacterium | reverse complement strand
TGATGCAAATTTTAATGTTTTAAAAGCAAATCAGACAGCCCTTAACGTGTTAGAGATCAAAGAGAGGGAAGCCATTGGTGAAAAGCCTGGGTTAATTATTAATTGTGCTAATTCGAACTACGATCCAAGGGGTTGTGGATATAGCCCAAGTTGTTCAAACTGCTCTCTTCATAATTCAGTTATGGATACTTTGGAAACCAAACTGGGCCTTCATAAGGTCGAAGCTAAAATTACAATGGGAACACCCGATAATGTATTTGAACGAGATGTTCTAATTACTACTGATCTTATTATTGATAAAGAGGCTATATCGGTTCTGATTTTTATTGATGATGTTACTGAGCGTGTTCAACTTCAAAATGTTCTTAAGGAGAAAACTGATATTCTACTTAAGGCCCAACAAATGGCTTTAATCGGCGAATTTGTTTTAGATCTTAATAGGAATGTATTTAGATTATCTCCGAGCCTTCGTAAAATATTAAACATAAACAAGGATACCCTATCAAATGATGAATTTATCAATTTAATTCTTGAGGATGATATAAGAGACTTTAAAACAAGTTTAAATACTGCAATCGAAAATAGTGAGAAGTTTATTTCTTATTTTAGAAAAGGTGATAACGAAGGCGATGTTCAGTATCTTTACTGCTTAGGCGAATTGGAAAGCTTAAATAATAGACCAACACGGATTTTTGGAGTAATCAGTGATATTACTGAGCAAAAGCAGGCCGAAATAAAACTTCGAAAAATTAACTATGATCTCCTATCTACCGAAACCGAGTTAAGAGATACTAATGATGCTTTAAGAGAGAATCTTGCAGAACTCGAGGAAGCAAAGCAAAAAGCCGAAGAGAGCGATAAATTAAAATCAGCATTTTTAGCAAACATGTCGCATGAAATAAGAACCCCAATGAATGCAATAATGGGTTTTGCCGACCTGCTCGACCTTGAAGATGCTCCCTACGAAAAAAGAAAGAAATTTACTCGTACAATTCGTGAGCGAACTAAAGATTTGCTGAATATCATCAACGACCTTCTTGATATTTCAAGAATAGAGTCAAACACATTAAGGATTGTAGAAACACCGGGAAACATTAATAATGTTTTAATCGAGATTACTGAATTTTTTAGGATTAAAAATGAAGAAATATTTACGAAACCAATAACATTCATTTTAAATAATGAGTTGAAAGACGATAGCAATAGGATTTTAGCCGATTTTGAGCGTATCAAGCAGATCCTTATTAATTTAATTGAAAACGCTTTCAAGTTTACAGCCTCTGGAACAATAACACTAAATTGTAAACTAGCTAGTAGTTCAAGGCTTCTTTTTTGTGTTGAAGATACAGGAATTGGTATACCAAGCGATAAAACTAATTTAGTTTTTGAACGGTTTCGGCAAGTAGATGAGTCATTTTTAACTCGCGAATATGGCGGGGCAGGTCTTGGTCTATCCATTTGCAAGGGAATTCTTGAACTTATGGAAGGCGAATTGTGGGTTGAATCTACTGTAGGGGTTGGTTCAAAATTCTTTTTTACAATACCCTATAAACCAGATGGTGCCGTAAAAAAAGCCATAGTTGTTAAGGGCAGTAAGCGAAATTTTAAAGGGAAAGTAATACTAATTGTTGAGGATACATTGGCCAATATGATGTATTTACAAGAGCTTTTATTGCCAACAGGGGTTACTCTTATTTGTGCAGAAACAGGAGCTATGGCCATTGAGAAGTTTAAAAATAATGCGCAAATCGATTTGGTTTTGATGGATATCCGCCTTCCCGACTCAAATGGCTTTGAACTAACAAAACTGATGCGTTCGAAAAAGCCGGATTTAAAGGTTATTGCTCAAACAGCTTACGCATCTTCTGAAGATATGCAAAGATGTTTAGAGGTTGGTTGTGTCGATTATATTTCAAAACCAATAGAAAGAAATCACTTGTTGGAACTACTCGATACACATTTAACTAATTTATTGATAAGTACTTGAGTACTTTACTTTTTTTCACAAAGTATATCAATAGCCTTTTTAAGCCCCTCAATAGAATAGGGTTTGGTAATTAGCTGATTAAATCCAACATCATTGTAGTCGGTAAAGAATATTTCTGGATTGTAAGCGGTTAAGGCAATAATAGGAATATATTTCTTAGGATAGGTTAGTTTTTCACGTATGAACTTTGTGGTTTCAACGCCATTCATTACAGGCATTTCAATGTCCATTAGAATAACATCTAAATCCTCTTTTTGAAGAATTTCTATTGCCTCCTTTCCATTTTGTGCTTCAAAACAAAATTTCGAGAATTTTTTAATAATCTCTTTAAGAAGAACTCGATTTATAAAAATATCATCAACAATAAGAATCCTGTAGTCCATAATTTTTGATAAGATGATTTAACCTAACCTGCTGAGAGTATATATTATTTTGGAACTTAGGATTGTAATCGTATTGCGATCTATATCAATTATCTTATCGTGCTTGAACTCTGATAGTGTTCTAATTATACTCTCTTTTGTTGTCCCAGCAAGTTCAGCAAGTTCTTGTCGAGTTAATGGGAAGGTGAACGTTTCGCTTTTGTATATGGTCTCTGAGAAATAGATAATTATATCGGCAACCCTTCCTGGCAACTGCTTATATAATAAGCTCGAAAGTTTGTCGATCATATTTATATTTGATTTGCTAATCTGAGAGATTAGCTCAAGTCCAAGTGCTCCATTTCGCTCGATAATCTCCTTAAATACTTTAGTATCAATAAATGAAACAACGGTTGGTTCTAATGCAGTTACAGAGTAGTTAAAAGTATCACTTCCAAAAACTGAACTGCTCCCAATAAACCGCCCAGTGCCTTCTATATTGAGCATCAGGCTTTTGCCTTTACGCATCTCTTTCGATATCTTTACTAATCCTGAATTTACGAAAATGATATGCGAAGCTCTTGAGTTTTGCTTAATTATTGTATCGCGTGGCGAATACTCAACCATATTTGAGTTGATATTAAGCAGATTTAGCTCTTCTTCCGAAAAAAACTGACTTAAAGGATTCGAACTTATTGACATACTATTACTTGTAATATGGCTCTCCATTATAGAAGGTTTTTTGTAAATTTATGAATTATCACGACTTAATTGTAAAAATTCATATTAATTTATATGATGATTAATATCATCATATAAATATACTTAATAATGACATAAACTCTTCTTTGGTAAATAAATCAGCTATAAATTTGAGGATAAATGTAATTATGGTTTTTGAAATACAATTGTTACTCTTTTACTTTATTAAAACAATTATAAATGGAGAGCAAAAACATAAACTCGATTCTAATTGTAGATGATTCTTCGACTAACCTTGTTTTGCTTGAGGCAATTCTTCAAGAGGAGGGTTATAAAACTTATACTGCGCTGAATGCTAAAGAAGCATATGCAAGCATCGATAAATTTAAACCCGATCTAATTCTACTCGATTTATTGATGCCTCAGGTTAGTGGCTTTGATATTCTTGAACGCCTTAAAGCATTTCCCGATACTTCTGAGATTCCTGTTATCGTTGTTTCGGCTGTTAATACTAAGGAGAATATTGAACTTTGCAAGGAGATGGGAGCCGCAGATTTCTTTTCTAAACCTATTGATATCCCCATTTTTCTATCAAAGTTAAAAGACTTTATATTCTAAGGACAGTATTAAGCAAAAAAACAATTTAACGCTATTGTTTTATTAACTACTATAAAAGTTTATAAAGCATTAATTGATTGGTGATGACTAATAAAAATGAACCTTTGTTTAACGAGATATCTATAAAAGAGATTTCATCAATTTTTAATAAGATTGATGATCAAATTATCGATCTACATAAGTGTTCTTCGGATGATTTTTTAGGCTTATCAACCGATTTTAAAAGGTACTTTAGCAACTCAAAGGGTATTTCTGATAAGGCAAATGAAATTTTTACTCTGCTATCAGAAGAGGCAAATCGAAATCTGTTTAACGAGCTTCAAATGCTTTATAAGGATTTAAACAAGATACAAAGCCAGTCGCGTTTAAGCCTTAAAAACACAACCGATAGCATTAAATGCTTAAGAACCTTTTTTGAGCAGCTTTTTATTCCCATAAAGAATCTTAAGCAAAACCTATCGACATTAAAATTTCTTATTACAAATATTAACCTTGGCGAAATTGAAGTCTCATCAAATTTTAGAGCGAATTGGGATACTACCTTAATTCAAAGCTCTTCAGTACTCAATGAATACCGCGAAAATTGCTCTTCATGTGAAAAGCTTGTACTTCACATTGAGTCAACAATTACTTCAATTCTAAGCGACC
>JBPXJX010000091.1:0-5120 GCA_051715525.1 Bacteroidales bacterium | reverse complement strand
ATTAAATAGCCATCTTTTGGGTTGATACCCGATTTGAAAGGTAGTGTTCCTGAACTCTTATCATAGACTGATTTAATAATGCCATTGAATTCCGAAACGATTATCTCTGCAAGGGTTTGACGGATATGGTACATCCCAACTGAATGGCATTGCATTACAGCGGTTGAACCGTAAATGTCAACAATTAATCCGGGCATGTTATCGCCTTCGCCATGAATTAAGCGGTAAGTGTTTGTGATTTCGCTTCTAAACAGATTAAGAGTTTTACGAAGTTGAATGGCACGATTGATTTTCTGAGTCCAAAAGTCTTTATCAATATCAACTTTATCGAACGATATTACTCTGACTGAAATAGATGATGGCTGATAATGCCCTATTGCAATGAAATTTCCTCGTGAATCATCAACTTCAACAACATCACCTTCGGCAGGGCTGCCATTAATTTTTCGAATTGCACCCGAAAAAATCCAAGGGTGAAAACGTTGCAACGATTGCTCCTTGCCAGGTTTTAGCTCTATCTTGATAAATTCCATTTTCGATTATTATGTGTTGATATCAACCTGTTATCATTTTTATGTAAATCTCTCCGCAAATCCATGCGTCGATGGCTGCATATTGTAGCTGGGCATCGGTCAGATTTTCGGATTCCCAGTTCGATAGCTGCTGACTTTTCGAAACCCTTACATTTAGAACAATTGCAGCTAGTTTTCGAACGCTCTTGTTCTCAATCCCTTTTTCTGATGCAAAATTTTGTAAATCGATAAATCCTTGTGGTGTAAATGGTTTTATTTTTTGAAGTGCCTTAATATCGTCGTGAATAGCTGCACCAACTTTAAGCACTCTTGGGTCTTGAAAAACTTGAACCAATAGTTTTGGTATACCTGTTGGTGCGATTCTAATAATTAGGGCTAGTTCAGGGGTTGCCAATTGGAGTAGTGCAACGTTATTAGATTGCCCCTTTTTGAACGAAGGTTTTGTTTCAGTATCGAAGCCAATAATACCGCTTTTAAGAAGTTTAGGTAGCCAAATGTTCAGCTCCTGTTCAGATGTGATAACCTTAATTTCGCCTGTGTATGCAACTTTTGGAAGTTTAAGGATTTCGTCGTTTTCAATTGATTCTGCAAACATCTCAAATCTCCCCATTTAAATCGTTCTGACGCCTAGTAATGAACCAATTACTTGTGTCGTTCTCTTTTTCCTCTTCATTTGGTTCAACAACTTGCTCTAGGTCAACACCTGAAAAAAGAAGCACATGCATTGATCGAATGGCATTTGCCAAACGAATTCCCCAATACTCTTGGAAATTTGTTTTACATTCCCATAAAGCATCATTCATAACCTCTGCATTTCCAATTTGGTAGATTGCAGTAAAATTTTTAAGATCTTGCCATACATCTGTTAGATATTCCGAAAGGCTTGCTGTGTAAAGCCCATCACCATCATTTGCACGTGGATCGTAAACTTCAAGGAAGTCATCGTTGGGGCCAAGTAGCTGTTTTAGGTTATTTTGAACATCAAAATAGTAGTCCTCGGTAACAAACTTCTCAGTTTGATCATCATAAATGGGTTCCGTATCAGGGAGTAACGAGGCTTTGTAGTAAAGCAATGGTAAAAATTTTTGCGAAGCCGCTATGAAAGTCTTTCGTGAGTGGCCTTTTAAATTCTCAACAAATGCACAGTACTCTCGAGCAACAGTTGCAAACTCAACTACATTCCGGCTATATACTATGCTTTTTATATCCATTATATAACAATTTTATGGTGCAAAGATAGAAAAGATGTTTCATCAAAAAATTGGAAATTGAGAATAAAAGTGAAGCTAAATACAAAACTTTAGCTGAGTGGGAGTGAGAAATAAAAGGTGCTTCCTTTACCAATTTCGCTTGTTGCCCAAATTTCCCCATTGAGTTTTTTAATAAATTCATTGCATATGGCTAGGCCCAGGCCTGTTCCTTTTTCATTTCCTGTTCCAAAAGTGGATTGATTAACATTTGAGGTAAAAAGTTTTGAAACCTGATCTTGTGTCATTCCAACCCCATAATCAATAATTGCCAATACTACCTTGTCTTGTTCTTGCTTAATAGTAATTACTATTTCACCACTTTGGTTCGAGTATTTTATTGAGTTTGATAAAAGGTTTCGAATAACAGTAGAAATCATGTATTTATCACTATTTATAATTGTTTCATCAGAAATGAGTTTAATTTTTATCTTTTTGTTATTTGCAATAGGTTGTAAGGCATATATAGTATCTTGAGCTAATGATTCAAGGTCGATTTCTCCTTTATAAATAATAACTTGATCGGTTTGCATTTTTGCCCAGTCGAGCAGATTCTCTAATAATCTTAACGTATTATTCCCTACAACATTAATTTGCTCAATCATGCCTTCAAGTTCATCAGTACTAATACTCTGGATATTTTCTTTTATATGCTCTGATAGGCCATTAATTGAGTTAAAGGGTCCACGAAGATCGTGTGCAATAATCGAGAACAGTTTGTTTTTTGTTGCATTTAAATTAGATAGCTTGTCGGATTGATCTTGAAGTATATCTCTTTGGGCCTCGATCTGATTCTTTTGTTCAACTATTTCAAAGTTTGCTTGTGTTAATATTTTATTCAGCTCATCAACCTCATCGTTTTTTAATTTTAATGCGCTATTCGCCTTTGTTTTTTCACGATAAAAGAAAATAATTACACCAAACATTGACAAGAGTATCATAAGTGCAATTAAAAAAAAGTTGAGAGTTGCCCGTTGATTGCTAATTTTTTCGTTAAGCGAATTTGTTTGTATTTCTTGTTCCCTCGTTTTTATTTCATATTTGAGGTTTTCAGTTATTCTTGTAATTTTCTGAATGTTGATATTGTTGATTAGGCTGTCTTTTATTTTTACAGATATTTTATAGAATTTCAAAGCATCGTTGTAGTTTTTTATTTTAAAATAGGCGAAGCTTAAACCTTCTGTTGCATCCTTTTTAACTTGAGGCAACCCAAAGCCTTTCATTAACATTAGGCTTTTTTTGAAATTCTCAATGGCAAAATAATATTCCTCCTTTTGATTATAATAATCTCCAAAATATTTGTACGTATTGGCTAAACCAACTTTATCGTTAATTTGATCAAAAATATTTAATGCATTATTGTAATAGATAATGCAGCTATCTAATAACCTTTGGTTATAATAAACAGTTCCAATTCCTAGGTAGGAAGATGCAATACCAGCCTTAAGGTTTAATTTTTTTCGATAACACAAAGATTTGCTAAAAGCAAAATGAGCCGAGTCATACTTGGAGCTGTTGAGGTAGATTAAGCCAAGCATATGGTAAACATAGCTCAAGTTGTATTCGTCGTTGAGCTTTTTAGACATTTCAATTGCTTGCTTAATATAATGCTGTGCTTGGTCGTTAATGGCTAACCTATAGTATATATCACCAATATTATTAAGTTCAAGGGCTTCAAGCTTTGGGTAACCATTTTTTTTAGCAATTTCTAAACTTTTGAAATAATAGTCCATTGCAATTGAAAAATTGCCTTGATTTCGATAGTAAACCCCAATACGTCCGAGTATATCGGACTGTTCATAAGGAATATTTAACTTAATAGCTTTTGATAATGCTTGCTTTCCATGAAAAATAGCTTTTGAAGTATCAGAGTTCCTATATTCCCAACTCAAAAGTTTCTGAATAGCAATGTTGTTTGAGTCATTGGATTTTTCTAACAGTTTTGTCAAACTGTCAATGGTGCTCTTTTTCTGCCCATTTGCTATTAATGGGACGACGAAAAGCATTATTGAAATTATGGATTTTATGAAGAATAAAAGTTGAAATTTCGATTTCATCTTAAAACATATTTCATGTAAAGCAAATTTAATGAATGTGCTGTAATGAAAACATCTTTTTTAGAGAGAAATGCTTATAGTAAATTAAGGTCAATGTGTTTAAAATCAGTTATATGCTGTAGTTTGTTTGAAAAGCATTCAATGATTTATATCATTCATGGGAATTCCAGCTGATTTTTCCTTCTTTACTTTTAGTGATTTTTAAATTATCGAGCAAAAATTGAATAACCTTTAGCGTTTTATCTGGTTTTTGTTTAATAGTATCTACAAGGTTTTCAATTGTGGTTGGGTTTTTAACAATAATATTCTTCACTTTTTCTAGAATATTATCGAATTCAATTTTACTTAAACCTAGCTCATTTCTCGATGTACAAATATCGCATTTACCACATCGGGTAGAATTTTTTTCGCCAAAGTATTCGAGTAAAAACTGACTGCGACACTTGGTAGTGCTCGATGCATAACCAACCATAGATTCAATACGTTTTAAGAATCGCTCTTTTCTTAAACTATAATTTTCGTAGCTGATATGCAAATTCTTTTCATCAAGCCTTTCAGTGGTATATATTACGAGAGGTGTCTTTTTTCTGGGGATATAGTTAATTACTTTTTGCTTACTAAGAGTTTTTAGGTTTTCGATAACTTTTTGAACCGGAATTATAGCTGCTTTAGCAAGGTAACCCTCATCGATGTTAACATATTGCGAAAAAATACCAGCATATGCCCTAAGAATTACTTTGATAAACTTATCCATTTCGGCATGTGCAACCTGATACTTGTAAAGTTCCTGTCTGTCAATAGTAAATATTAACCTACTTGGGTTATCTAGCTCATCGGTTAGCTCAATGTAGCCTTCTCTTTCGAGAAATTTTAGCGAATTGTATGCCTTAACTGTATTGATTTTATAAGTTGAGGCAAAATCCATTAGGTTAAAGTCATAAACTTCGCCTTTCCCTGCGCCAATAGCAATATTAAAGAATGAGCCTAATGCTTGGTAGGTACGCTTTATTTCTTCGGTTTCTGGGAAGTTCGCTTCGATGCGTTGCTCAATTTTCGATTTGTCGGTTTCGTTGTAAAGTAGTATTGCGTATGCAAGACCTAAATCGCGCCCAGCGCGCCCGGCTTCCTGAAAGTAGGCTTCGGGTGAATCGGGTAAATCAGTGTGAATCACAAACCTTACATCAGGCTTATCGATCCCCATTCCGAATGCGTTGGTAGATACTATAACCCTTGTTTTACCTTTTTGCCAATCATCCTGCCGAGCGTTTCGCATATCGGTTGAT
>JBPXJX010000090.1:0-2582 GCA_051715525.1 Bacteroidales bacterium | reverse complement strand
GTTAAATCTCTTCCAGATTTTTTCGATCCAGAATTTTTTGAAAACTATATCTATACTAAATATGATATTATTTCAATTGACTCGAGGTCTGCATATGCAATATCTTTTGAACAGAAAAATTTTATTATTGAACCTCTATATAAAGGGACTTTATTTATTGACATGGAAACATTTGCCATTGTTGCAGCCGATTTTGAAATAAATCCAAAATATGTAGAGAATACAAGAGAAATCTTTGTGGTAAAGCGAAGCAGAAAAGCAAACATTACTCCAAAACAAATTAGCTATAAAGTCAGCTATGTAATGCGCAATGGTAAATACTATGTAAACCATATTAGGGGCGATTTAATGATAAACTATAAAAAGAGATATCATTTGTTCTCGAATGATTTCAGGGTTTTTTTAGAATTAGCCAGTTGTAGTTTTGACTCCATAAATGTTCAACGCTTCCATCGCGATGAGGTATTAAAAGTAAATACCGTTTTCCTTGATAATCAATTCAAATTTGATGAAAGATTTTGGGGCGATTATAATACCATATCACCTGAAGAGAAAATAAGCCAAGCGATCTCAAGAATCAATGCCAAAATGGAGGTTGTAAAACCTGAATAAGAGTTTTATTCTAATAATTTGTTTCTTCAAACACCTTTTTCTACCTTTGTCACCCCAAAAAACAGCTGTAAAACTGTAAATCAGAATGATATAACCCTCGTTTTATGGGTAAATGATAAACATTTTGAGCAAGGGAATCATTTCAATTTTCGCATTAGTATTGTAATCTAATAACACAAGAATGAATATTTTAAAGGAAGAAGTTGATGCGCTAAATGCAGTGCTCAAGCTAAAAATCGAAAAGGCAGATTACGAGCCAAAGGTTGACGTGGCTCTTAAAGATTATCGTAAAAAAGCAGCCATTAAGGGATTTCGTCCTGGTAATGCCCCTGCATCTCTAATTAACAAGCTTTACCGTAAACCAATTATTGTTGATGAGGTTAACAAGCTTATATCAGAATCGCTTTCGAAATTTTTAGTTGAGCAAAAGCTTAATATCCTTGGCGAGCCAATTCCTAGCGAGCAACAAAAACCAATCGATTGGGAAACTCAAGAAGAATTTGAGTTTGCATTTGACCTTGGCTTAGTTCCTGAGTTTGAACTTAAGCTAAGCAAAAAGGATAAAGTACCTTACTATACAATCAAAGTTGATGATAAGCTTCGCGAGATATATTCAAACAGCTATCGTCAGCG
Source organism: Bacteroidales bacterium (assembly GCA_051715525.1). Taxonomy (GTDB): domain Bacteria; phylum Bacteroidota; class Bacteroidia; order Bacteroidales; family Tenuifilaceae; genus UBA8529. The sequence goes on along the minus strand of JBPXJX010000090.1, from coordinate 1,337 downwards.
TAATGGCAGCTATGTTCCAGTTGAGGTTACAGGCGAAAAAGATTTGATTAAAGCGACTTTAAACGAACTTAACGCCGACGAATCACCACGCGATGGTGGCGTTTACGTTGAGAACGCATCTATCTCTATCGCTTTAGTTGCTGATGAGACTGAGAAGAACAAGCTAATCGGGCTAAAAGCTGGCGATGTTGTTACTATCGATACATTAAAAGCTTTCCCAAATGCTACCGATAAGGCAGCATTGCTTCATGTATCAAAAGATAAACTTGGTGATGTTCAGCCTCTTTTCCAAGCAACGGTTACCGAAACTATGACATTTGCTCAAGCAGAGCTTAACCAAGAGTTTTTCAATAAGGCTTTTGGCGAAGGAGTGGTTAATTCTGAAGAAGAGTTTAACACAAAAATCGACGAGGAGATTAGCAAAAACCTTGTTCATGAGAGCAACTACCGCCTGCTTATCGACCTAAAAGAGAAGCTAATTGAGAAGTTCAAAATCGAACTTCCAAAAGAATTCCTTGTGCGTTGGTTAACAATGATTAATGAAGGTAAACATACTCGTGAGCAGATAGAATCTGAGTTCCCAATGTTTGAGAAAGATCTTCAATGGCAGCTTATCCGCGATAAAGTAGCAATGGAAAACGACCTTAAAGTAACTGAGGAAGAGGTTCACGCCTTTGCTATGGAGTTTGCTCGTAACCAGTTTGCTTCATACGGTATGATGCAGATGCCAGATGAGTACTTAGTTAGCTATGCCGATAGCGTACTTAAAAAGGATGGTGAAAAACGAAAAATCCAAGAGCGCTTATTAGAAGATAAGGCGGTTGCCATTATTCGAGAGGCTGTAAAACTTGACGAGAAAGAGGTTACAACCGATGAGTTTAATAACTTGAAATAGTTAAAATTCTCAATATTTCTAAACCGGCTTTCGAAAGATCGCCGGTTTTTTTATTCAAAGGAAGTTGTAGGGTGTTTAGTTTATTATATAGATGAAACTTTTTATAGGAACAATATAGAACCTAAATAGTATAAGTTATTCTATCTGTTGTTAGAATAGAAATTTTTGTCTGTTCTCAAACATAAATAATCAATAGCTAATAACCTTGAACGATTGTTTTATATAATGTAACTTATCCATCAATTTAAATCGAATTATGTCCATTAAAATTTTCCATAACACGCGCTGTAAGCATAGTCGTGCAGGATTAGATTATTTGAAAAGTAAAACCTCAGATATTGAGGTAAGGGAGTATATTACTGATACCATAACTCTTGATGAAATTAAGGAGATTTTTTTGAAGTCGAACCTTAAGCCATTACAAATTGTTCGTACTAACGAG
>JBPXJX010000089.1:0-4064 GCA_051715525.1 Bacteroidales bacterium | reverse complement strand
TAAGTGCTTATAAGCTGTTTCTTCAATTCTTACTAACTTTTCAAGCACTTTTTTCTCATGGTCTAATTTAGATTTCAAATTATCAGACTCTGACTTGTTTTCAGATAAGCCTACCAGATATTGCTGCAAATCTTTTGAAATGAATAGATGATGAATTATGAAAGTTTCCAGTTTGGCAATACTTATACCTCTTGAGTTACAGGTAATATTATGGTTTTTTTTCCCTTTGCATTTGTAAGCTTTATCACGCCCTTTCAGACGTTTTTTACCTCTAAATTCACTTTTGCAATCTGCACAGAAAATAAGTCCATTTAGCAAATAATGGTATTCTTCTCGTTTCCCAACTTTCTTTTTATTATTTTCTAAGTTTTCGTTTACTTCTTGCCAATAATCTTCACTAAAAATAGCTGGTACTGGAAAAGGTTCATCATTCCAAAATCGAACACCCTTGTAAATAGGGTTTCTAATCATATCATAAATTACATTTCCTCTCCAGACAACACTATCTTTGCTATAAGTGGTAACCTGTTTAGTGTATTTGTCTATTCTTCGAATAACTCCATTGAAGCCTCTGAATCTTGTTGGTTTTCCTTCTTTGTTTAGAATCTTAGCAATAGTATATGTTCCTATTCCATTCAGTGACATCTCGAAAATACTTTTAACTATTACTTCTTCATCCTTGTCAATTGCAAAAAAACCTCCTTCGCCTTTTTTGTAACCATATGCTTTCAATCCGTGTGTTTTACCCTTTTTTGCGTTCTCATAAATTGCATCTTTAACTTTAATTCCAGTAGTTGCTGCGTAAAGTTCGTTTGCTAGTGACAAAACTCCAGTAAAAAACTGGTTTTCGGGTACATCTAAAGCAAAATATTTTCCACTTGGATAGTAGTGGCACTTTTTTTCAAGCATCAAGGATAAGAACATATTCCAAATGCGATTATTCCTTTCAATACGTGATTGGTCGTAACAATAAACTATTGAAATTTCTTCATTTTTTATAGCGTTCAACAATAAAACGAACTCTCGTCTTTTAGCTATATTCTCCTTCGCACCACTAATCCCTTCATCAATAAATAACCTATACTCCATCCCTTTGGATTTTGCAAATGCTATTCCATGCTTCTTTTGAACATCAATTGACACATCACGTCCCTGTTCTTTTTGCTTACTTATTCTACAATAGATTCCAATCATTGAAGATTATCTTATATTATCTTTCATGAGAATAACAAAAATAGTTCAATTTTTCTAAAATATTTTGTTTGTATCCTTCTATGGTTAGTAAAAACCAACTTTCCAAAACAGATAAATCAATGTATGTTTTGAACTTCCTAATTTTTTTCTTAGAGCGAATGTTGTGACCTTTGAGTAAAATATTCATACATGAAGGACATACTTGGAGCTCATTTTGAAGAGGTCAAAACCAACATCCTCAATTACCTTTCCCGCAATAAAGAACAATTCAGCGATATACGGATAGTAAAATCCATCAAACTTCATGTCATCGATGACTCCGATGAATCATCCCGATATCGTCAAAATAAGGCATTAAGACAGCAAATATTGGAGAGTGAAGAGAGATATGACCTAAAGTGGTTGTCGGTTCTTCTTTTGTATTTGATAGATGAAGATTTTGAGAATGTTGCATATACGCTCAAAAAACTAAACTATGATAGCATACCCAACGAGATTAATGAGCAACTTGAGATATTAAAACGTGTTTCACGATTGGTATACCTATACCATGACGATAAGATTCTGGATGCATTGGAGAATCTGATGCAACACCCAGCATCGGATTCAATCTCAACCGCAGAGATTTTGTGGACACAATACCATTACTATGATATGGAAGAGGTAGACTATGACCTTCTTATTGCTATGTCGACCATAATCATTAAAAAACTACCAACTGAATATTCCACATACTTCTTCATGGGTTTCTTATATGTGGAACAGGAAGATTTTCAGAATGCACTTGATTCCTATGTTAAAGCATTGGAGATATGTCGCAAAAATTCAGCACTATACGAGCAGATAAGTTGGCTCTATATGCGTATCAGCGATTGCAACTTTAACCTTAGACAACACTCTGAAGTTATAGTAAACACCGACCATGCCCTCCATTACTATAATAAATACAATGCTGGTAAAGAGAACCAACTCGAACTTATGCATTTTGTATACAAATTACGATGTCGGTCGTACTTCACATTAAAGGAGTACCAACTAACGCTGGAAAATGCTAATAAAGCATTGGAATATTGCGAACCAGAGAATATGGATGCTATGATAGAACTAAAAGAAACCATAGAAAATAAGTGCAAAGTATGATAATAACATACACCTATCAGTTTAGATTTTTCCCGAAACAATGGAAGTCACCACCACTTTTAACTGGCGATAAACAGGATGATTTGATGACCACTCGTGAAAATCGATACATTATATCGGTTTTCATAAAGGATTGGTTGAATGTCTTAAATACATGGAGATTCTGCATCACGTATGGTGTAATACCGATACTCATTGTATTCCTGATACTGGGTATTAGTTTGTCGTTATTTCTAATACTATCGGTGATATTGTGTGTTGTTTCAATCGTTATTTGGGCAAAAATTCGATTATATCAGCGAATCGCTGCTATGATTGAGGTCGTAATCGATGAGGTGATAGCTGCAAATCTCGGATTTAAACCACCGAAGATTCTAGAGGATTAATAGAAATGTCAACGTTTTAATGGTTCTTTTTTAAAAAATAAAAATAAAAAATTTGGTGGATAAGGAGAAGTGGTTAATGATGGCAATTCAAAACTTTAATGAGTTATCCGAGAAATAAGTCGTACCAAACTAGCAACAGGCTTTCGAAGAAATAAAAATATTAATTATGCTGGAAGTTGAAAGGCACGTTAAGTACGCAGATATAGCTTCATGTATAGCGCAAGGAGAACTAGAACATTCACTTTTAGTGGTGGAGAAACACATGCGTGCTGCTACCGAGTCTGGTAACCTAGAAGAAATGTGTAGGATGAACTTATTTTTTAGTTGGATATACTACTTATACCATCATAACCCAATCTGCATACAATACTGCCAAAAAGTGCTGAAGCATAAGGAAATTTTAGATGATAACCTAGTCATCCAAGCTTACCTTATTCGTTCTTTAGTTCATTATCAGCAAGGAAAACTGACTAGGGTATACGATGCGATACAAGAATGCTTTAAGCTGAACCCGAATAGTTCCGAAGCCAAGAAGATGATGGAAGTGTTGCAAACTAAACTCAGCGTTGATTAATCTCAAATTAAATTCTCATTCAAAGTTTTGTGGTCAAAATCAGGAATGAGTTTTTAATATATACCAGAAACAAAAAAATCCAAGTGGCTACTAAGCACATTTACCTGATAAAATACCGACAAGAACTTTACCTAGACTTCCAAACACTATTATACTTATTTGCACCGCCAAATCAAGAATCAAATAAACGTTCAAAGCTCTGGCGATATCTCAAAAAGAGTAAAATTAAAAGAGCTGTTATAAAGAAGTCCCATTACATCTTCCTACTTGAAGACATCCTTGGTGACGTAAAACTTATCGAGATGACCCAGAATTTAACGGCACTACTAGATGCAATGGAGGAAGATTAGCTCGACTGATGCAATTGGAATTGATATACACTGCTTCTATAATCATTAAAACACAACTTCGAGAGTGTTTTTAAGAATATAGCTCTCCATTCATGCTCAAAAGTTCAAAAAAAGTACAGAATAATGATATAGTATATGTATAATATTTGCTTTATTATCTATTTTATTCATTAATTAAATGATATTTAATGGTTTAGAATAGATTTTAAATAAAAACTATTGTTTAGTAATGAATAGTTATAGTTAATGGTTAGAAATCATTGAATAGTATAGAATAATGATAGTGTTTTTATTCATTAATCATTAGCTATTAATATTTATAATGGATAGTATGGTTTTCAAACTATTCTTTATAAGAATAGAATAGTTAATGTTGAAAGCCATTCAAGTCATAATTAATTGATATAGTATACGTTAATA
>JBPXJX010000088.1:0-4193 GCA_051715525.1 Bacteroidales bacterium | reverse complement strand
TTTAACTGAAGGGAATACAGTCTCAGGTAATGGGGATTATGCCATTGGTGCGAATGCTCGTTTATGGATTTCGAGTATAGATGCAGCTATTTATAGCACCGCTGATGTAGCTGCACAAATACCTGTCGGTTCAACAGGTTTAAATGCTGGATCATCAAATCAAGCCTTATCGTTATATGGTACTTTTCAAATATCAGACGGTTTCTTTGGAACAAGATTTAGTGCTGGTTTTATATTTTGGAATACAGCAACGACTGCTCCTGAAGTAATAATTGAAGGTGGAGCCGTAGATGTTTCGGTATTTAGAAGTGCAGGTGCTGGCGCTAAAAGTTCTTATTTGCAGACAGGTGGAACTTTTACCGTTAGAGGAAGTTATCCGGGTAATCCAGGTGAAGTAGATAATGGTAATCCATTATTCGGCATTTTAGATCCGAACTGTACCTTTAACATGAGTGGGGGAACTCTACAATTAGTTAACTCTACTACTTTAGCCAACAACAACGGTTTAAACATTAGCTCATCACCCGGAAACTTTTCGGTAACTGGAGGTAAAGTATTAGTTTCAATTAACCCTGCAGCAACAACCACCACTTTTGATATTGTAACAACAGCAAATCTCTATAACCTTGATATTACAAGATCGGCTGGAGCAGCGGTTACAATCAATTTACGATCAAGCCTTATTGTTAATGGATCTTTATTAATCGGGGACAGAACTACATTAAACTCGAACAATTTTGATCTATCGGTTGCTCAAAACTTTACTTTAGGCCAAACAGCTAATACTAATACTGCTATTTATACCTCAGGAACAAATACTACATCATTTATTGGCAATACTAATACGAATGTTACAGTTTTAAACAATACTGTTTCAACTCCTTTGTCATTTAATAACCTAACAATAGATAAAGACCTTTCCACGAACAAAATTACATTAGTTAGCGCAGGACGAACAGGTATTGTCACCGATCCTTTAAGTATAGTAACAACCATAGCAGGAAATCTTTCATTAAATAATTGCACTCTTGATTATGGAATATTTAGACTAAGCGCTAATGGAAATATAGTAAATGCAGGCGTTTTAGGACCAGATGCATCAACAGGCAGGCTGTACCTCAACGGAAGTGTTTTGCAGACTATTACTGGATCAGTATTTACTTCTCCCTCTATAGGAAACCTCGAAATCAATAATTCTAATGCTACTGCAGGTTTTGTTGCTACAAAACTCCTAAACGATATGACCGTTAATCAGCTCACCTTGACATCAAATCACATATTCGACATTGGAGTAAACGGCTTATATGTTAAAACAATACCTATCAATGCAGGAGGGGCTTTTGGTATAAATCGTATGATTCAAACTGCAGGTAGTGCCTCCGATAAAAGTTTAAAGTATTTTATCAGTTTAACAGGCTCATATACCAATTACAATATTGTTTTTCCAATTGGTAACCCTGCCAACGCGGGTCGGTGGTATGGCGTTGGTACAGGACACCAAGGGTATGCTCGAGTTACTACTCAAATTTACACTCCTTTAACTGTTATCGTAAATGGTAGTCCGGGAACAGTTTCCGGTACTCTATCTGCTTTGGGTATTGACTCTTTGCACCCTTCAACAAATGCTGTAGCAGTAAACCGTGTAATTCATTATTATTGGCGAACAAAATCTACCGGTTTTACTGGCTTAAATAACAGTACTGTTGTATACAATTTTACTTTATTTACTCCTGTTACAAATTACAATAACCCTCCATGCATATCGGCCCATTACTTAACTACAGGTAATTGGGTTAATACACATACTTGCACAAATGGTTCTACAACTATTCCATTCCCTGCATTAGGAATACCAAGTGGCGATTTTAGTGCCGGCGGTGATGGCGATTGGCCATTTAATAACGTATTGGTTTATTATAGCCGTAGGAGTGGTGCATTTAATGCTGCTGCAACTTGGTCTACTAATGGGGTTTTAAAACACAATGGTGCTGCTGCTGCTGCTGCTCCTGCACCAGAAGATCAAGTTGTTATTGGCAATGGAAATATTTTGGGAGGCACTGGTAGAACCGTTGCGGGTAACGACTCAATTTGGATTACAGGTGCTGTTGGGCTAGATATTTCTAAAGTTACTTTTAATGGGCTTATTGCCACTACCGGGATTAGGTTACCAGTTTTAACTATTGCAAACAATGCTGGACAAAATCGCCGAGTAGATATTTTTACTGGTGCAGGTAAATTATCAGTTAACAGTAATGTTATTCCTGTTATAACAGCAACAGATTATGGCGAATTTATAAACAATGATAATTCAATTATTGAATTTTATGGAGGTACTTATACATTGCCTTCGTTAACCACCTATCCTACTCTTTTACTATCTGGAGCCAACACCTTCACAATGCCTAACAATGATGTTCTTGTTCGCAATAATCTTAGGGTTGCTTCAAGTTCAACCTTGCTCTTGAGCAACACTGCCAATGGCAATATGAATATAAATGGCAATATTGAGATCTCAAATACAAGTGCATTAAGATATCAAGCAACTGGAACCGCTCGTACGATGAACCTATATGGAAAGATAAAATTCTTAGACAATACAAGCAATTTATTTGAAGTAGCAACTTCTGCTGGTTCTGCATTGGCGCATACCCTCAATTTTTATGGCGACTCAATTATTATTAAACAATCGGATATAAACTTCTGGAAAGCAAATAACAGTGTTGTTAACCTAAATTTCAGGGGTAGTTCAAATAACGTATTAACTAATAGAACTGCAGGAATTAACATACCAGACTTTAATAACATTGTAATCAATAAGGATTTACCTGCCAATACCGTATCATTATTGGATGTATTTACTTTAAATGGTCCAATTAATGGTGCGACTAAAGCACTAGACTTACAAACAGGTGCTCTAATTATAGATAACACTCTAACCAATATCAGCGTTAACAGTGGTGGAGGAACCTTTAATATACCATCTACAACCTCATTAACCCTAAAAAACGGAAGAATCAACCTAAGTGGCGATAACACTGGTTTATTCCTGGATGGTCTATTAAAAATTGAAAATAGTAGTCGAATTGATATTGGAAACTCCGCAGTAAACGAAAATACTTATCTCGAATACTCTTCAAGCGGAAATGCTCGAATAGATATATCAGGAACCTCAACCTTAAATGTTAACTCTCAAATTCGTCGTTCGACCATTAATTTGCTGGGTGTATTAAAGTATACCCAAACAGGTGGTAATGTTAACATATATGGCTTAGATGTTGCTGCTGCGCCATATTTAACCAGAGCTAAATTTGAAATTGCAAATACTGGTAGTATTTTCAATATGTCTGGAGGAACAATAACACTAGTTCGTGGAGGAGGATCAATATATGGTGATTTATACCTTCGACCTGCTTCATCCACAATTACTGCAGGAAATATCATTATATCAACAGCAAATGGGATTTCAGCTGCTGAAGAAACTTTTAAAATTGATGCATCTGTTCCTCTTTACCAACTTACTGTTACAGGATTTGCGGCAACTGATGCTGCAAGGACTGTATTAAATGTTAACCCTCTATTTCTAAAGAATAACCTGACAATATCAAATGCTAATAGCTATTTCAGCACAAATAATCTGAACTTAGATATTAAAGGTAATCTTACAAATAATGGAACATTCACTTCAGGCACATTAGATGTAACATCATTTACTGGGGGAACACAAACAATATCGGGAAATAATACAACATTTAATAACCTTACTATTAATCCTTCAACATCTGTTACCCTACTTGCATCGAGTAATATTACAATTAATAAAAATCTTACTCTTTCATCTGGTACTTTTAATGATGGACAGAATACCATTACTGTTAAAGGTAATATTACCAACAATGCAATTCATGTCAGTCCAAGTTCAACACTTGGTGGGATAACATTGAAGGGAACTGCCTCCCAATCTATAGGAGGTAATGGTTCTGGCGAATTTGGAAGATTAATAATTGACAATATTGCAGGGGGATTACTTGCTGCAAACTCTACAATTAACGATGAAATTGCTTTGCTCGGAGGGTCGCTTAATACCCAAGACAAACTTTTAAGTTTAGGATTAAATGCCAAAGTAACAACCACCGGAAGTTTCAGCTCTTCACGAATGTTACTATCAGATGGTATTGCAGGAAATAATGCAGGTA
>JBPXJX010000087.1:0-4769 GCA_051715525.1 Bacteroidales bacterium | reverse complement strand
TTCTTTCAAAAAAGTAAGAATTGCCTCAGTTCCTCCGGTTGACGCACCAACTGCTATTACTATCTCAGTAGTTTTGATCATACTATGACTAGCAGGTGTGTTACGCGAAAGCATTACATCAGCAGATAATTTAGGTTGTACAACGATTGGTTGAGGTTCAATAATTCTTTTTCTTACAATCTTGGCTGAAGCTGCTGCTTTAATAGCATCACAGATTCTTATTTGCGATTCTTCAATAAATTGTTTGGTGTTCATTTGAGGTTTTGTAATAATCTCAACAGCACCAAATTCTAAGGCCTTCATTCCAGTCAGTGTTCCTGCCTCAGTTAAGCTCGAAATTATGACAACTGGAATTGGATGTTGTGACATGATTTTCTTAAGGAAGGTAAGCCCGTCCATTTTAGGCATTTCAACATCAAGCGTAATAACATCTGGAACTTCTTCGGCAATTTTCTTGGCTGCAAAAAAAGGGTCAGATGCTGTTCCCATTACTTCAAGGATAGGATCATCTGATATTATCTGATTCAGTGTCTGTCTAACCACAGCAGAATCGTCGACAATTAAAACCCTAATTTTATTTGACATAGTTCAAGTTGTTAATCGAGTTTGTCGTTTATTTTTCTTTCGATAAATCGATGCTTAACCTCTCCTGTATTAGTATTATATTCTATTCTACGACCGAGTTTACCTCCAACACTTTTTGCTACAACAGGTACTTTAAGCCTTTCAAGCATCTCGAATGCAATTACAATATTTCTTTCGCCGATATTAAATTGCTTTATTGTAGTATCTATTACTTCGCCACCACCAAAAACCTTAGCAACAATGTTGGTCTGCTTTGATCCCATTTGAATCATCTTTTCGTACAACTTTTCAGTTGCAATGTTCCCGTATTTTGGACTAGCAAGCCCATTTCCATTCCAGAGTGGAAGCATATAGTGATTGATACCCCCAATTTTTAATATAGGATCATATAAGCAAACAGCCACACACGAACCTAATATTGTAGTAACCTGAGAAGGAGAATTACTTGCATATAAGGTTGATGGGTATAGAAAATGTTGCTGATAGCTCATTATTACGAAAAAGTTTAAAACTTTTCAAAATCTTCGAAAAATGCTTCATTTGCATCAGATGCAAATCCCTCAGATGCTTCAGTAGATTCAGGAATTATTAGAATGAAACAAGCGCCCTTTCCTAGTTCACTTTCAATTTGAATTTTCCCTTTTAGCAAATCAATTATTGCCTTTGATACCGATAACCCAAGACCATGCCCTCTATTTAAGGAGTTAATACCAGAATCGAGGCGGTTAAAACGGTCAAATATTATAGCATGGTTCTCTTTTGATATCCCAATTCCATAATCCTTAACTGATATACTTAGCTCATCATTAACCTTACATACATTAATTTCGATTTTTCCTTTCTCGTGACTAAAATTTATTGCGTTTCGTAATAGATTGGCGAGTATAAGTTTTAGCTTCTCAGGGTCCGTTTTAAAAAGTAACATTCCTTCATCGTTATCATTACAAAACGACATTTCAACTGAGATTTGCTTCTTTTTCGATTCGTATTTAAATGACTCGGCAACACTTTCAATCATATTTTTAATGTCAACAGTAAAGATCTCAGGGTAGATATCGCCTGCTTCGATTTTTGCTGCTACAAATATGTTTCGGAACTGAAAATCGAGGCTAAAAGCCTCGGAATGGATAAGGGCAATCATTGAAAACACCCTTTTCCAATTCTCTTTTTCAACGGAAAGAATCGCTTTAGAAAGACCAAGTATCGATGTAAACGGATTTATTATCTCGTTGGTAATATTTGATACAAAGTGGCTTTTTAAAGACTCCGATTCTTCGAGCTTTTTGTTAACCACAATAAGCTCTTCGTTCAAACTCTTTAACTCTAATAAAGCCTGCTTATTTTCTTCAAATCTCCTTTTAAGCTCCGCTAATAACTCCTCGTCAGATATTTGCTTATCCATATACTATATTATTAGTTTTTTCAAACTATATCTTTTGATAAATAGTTGGTTTAATTTGTCGCAATGGAAGGTTCATATTCATTATGGATTCTGAATGACCTAAGAAAAAATAACCTCCTGCAACTATTTTGGTACATATTTTATTTATTACCCTTTCCTGTGTCTCCCTATCAAAGTAAATTAGCACATTTCGGCAAAATACGATATCAAACATTTCGCGAACATTATAGCTATTATCCATAAAATTCAAACGTTCGAATTTTACCTTGCTGCGAAGCATTGGTCCCATTTTTACTGAAGGGTTATCACGATCCTTACTTCTTAAAAAGTATTTTTTCTTAAGGTTTAAAGGTATTCCCTCTACTCGCTCCTCTTTATAGACTGCATCAATAGCTTTTTGAAGAATTTTTGTTGAAATATCAGTACCCAAAATTGAAAAATCAAATCCAGGGTTTTTCTCTAAATACTCATATAGAACAATTGCAATTGTATAAGGCTCTTCGCCACTTGAACATCCTGCGCTCCACACTTTAAGGTTTTTATATGTTTTTGAAGTATTTACTAGCTCAGGAAGTATATTTGATGTTAGAAAATCGAAGTGAATGGGTTCACGGAAGAAATCGGTTTTATTGGTGCTAACCACATCGAGCATGTGAATAATCTCATTATTTAATCCATCCTTGCTAAATATGTAATTACAATACTCTTTAAACGAAGTCATTTTAAGCTCTTTAAGCCTTTTCTGCAAACGGCTTTGTAACATTATCCTTTTAACGGGTGGCATCTTAATTCCACTCTCGTTATAGATAAAGTTACTAAGCTTATTGAACTCATCGTTACTCAGCTCTGCTCTATATATATCGCTTAATGAAGGATCGTACATTTTTTATTTAAAAATTATACTGAACAACAACTAAAACTCTATAGTTATCGGTTATTTTCGAATTAATAATTTTTCCTTTATTATTTATATCAATATCTCCAAAGGCTGTGGCTGTATACTCCACTTCACCAGATATTTGAAACCTATCCTTGATATAGCTTAAACTAGGCGCTATTCTATACATTCGATCAATTTCAAATCCACGTCCATATACCCTACTCTTATCAACTAAATTTGCATCTGCACCTAGGTTCTTTGCGTAACCAGCAAATAGGCCAAATTGAACAACCTTTCCATAGGTAATATTACCAAAAAGGAAAAGGTGATTTGTGGATGTATAAGTCTCCTTCCCTGTATCATTATTAATTTTACTTACAGCATATCCACCTAGCAATAGATGTTCATAAAGGTTTTGGCCTAAAATACCTTTTGCTTTTATTGTCAATTTAGCACCTTGGTACTTAGCATAAACCATACTAGAAAACGATTTAATTCTTTCATCTGTTTTATACTTTTCAGATGGATTAGTTGGTGAATTTGTATACAACCTTGGTTTAATTGATTTATAGTCTACCGAACCTCCAATTGTTATTGCTCCCGCAACTAGTTGCAAATTAGCATTTACATTAGGGAATAAGCCGTTACGAAGGTATGTTGACGATGCCTCATTGGGTGTAGCATTCGGCCCATAACTTTTACTATCGCTCTGATGAACTGCCGATAACGAAAGGGTTAACCCCTTTGTTAGCTTTTGCTGAAAGGTTATTTGAGGGCTTCTATTAAAACTTTGAAAAGGTGCTCCAGTATTTAAACTAGCAACTGTTGGAAAAACATCTAGTACAAACATAGGATGCCAAGTTAAACCGAAAAGCAAGGTACTCCGCTCCCACTGTAACTTGGTGTAGGCATGTCTTAATCTAACGCTAACATTATTACCTGTTCCTGTAAAGTCCCCTTCAACCATTACTAATGATTTCGCTTTAAATAAATCGGGCATTTTAATACCTGCTCTTAACCTTGTTGCAACTGCAAGCATGTTAACACTTGGTGCAGCATTAATATCCCTCTTATTGGCATCGAAATCGGGTGCTTTAGGATAAAGCATAAAGAGCCCATCGATCGCATCAACTATTTGGCGAGAATCGTACCAATAATCGGCACGAAAAAAACCGCTGAAATCAACCTTAACTTTTTCGACCTTTATTGTATCTAAGCTATTAGAAAAAGATGAAAAACCTTGAATAAGAAATAATAAAACTAGAGATCGTTTTAACATAACAGTTTTACCTGATTATTAGAAAATAAAAAGTTGTGAAACAATCGTAACAAAAAAATAGAACCAATCTACTACTCAATTTCAACTATCGAAGCAGTTCCTTCGGTCTCTTTAGTTTTATCGCTCATTCTTGATAGTTCGTCGCTAGAGAATACAGCATCCATGTTGAGAAGCATGATAAATTTATCGTCAACATTTACAACGCCCTCTATAAACTCCGAACGGTATTTACTGCCAATGCTAGGCGCTGGCATTATGTTCGTATTATCAAACTCGAGAACTGCTTGAACTGAGTCAACGAGCGCACCAACATGAATAGATTCGCCATCCATATCAATATCTAAAACTATAATACAAGTATTGGTAGTATATTCAGTTGCAGGCATTCCAAACTTAATACGAGTATCAATAACAGGTAATACTGTTCCTCGCAAGTTTATAACTCCTTTCATGTACTCAGGAGCTCTTGGTACCTCAGTAATTTTTGTCATTTCAAGGATGTTTAAAACTTTTCCAACATGAGCCGCAAATTCCTCATCTCCAAGTTTAAACGAAAGAAAAGAGTTGATCTTCGAATTTTCCTTATTCATGATTATTCCTCCTTAATAATTATATTTCTTAAA
>JBPXJX010000086.1:0-1735 GCA_051715525.1 Bacteroidales bacterium | reverse complement strand
CAATATCAACTTACATCAACTGAAACATCTGCCATAATGGTTTCTGATGCAATGGATATTAACGCTGGCGATGAAATTCATTATGTTGTGTTTGATGGTAAGGCGAATCAACTAGTACCAGGATGGTGGGAGCATATCGATAAAGACTCTCCAAAGGATAAAATCAACGATAATACAAATGATGTTGAAAAATTAAGAGATTTAACAAAAACTCACAGAAATATCAAAGGAATTGATGCTCTAAAGACTGAAGTTTACAACGGCATCGCATCGCGCGTTGCTCGAAAAATAAACGCTTACAACCCCGAACAGTAGTTTTTATGAAAGCAAGAATATTATCCATTTTTGCAGCCCTAGCAGTTATTGCTAGTGGATGCAGCAGTTCAAAGAAAATTGAAAAAACTTACCCTCCTGCCCCTTCTTGGGTAAATAGTAGACCTGTTTCTTCTGAGTTTTTCGTAGGCGTTGGCTCGGCTAAGAAGACCTTGGATATGAACCAAACTATCCAAACAGCAAAGCAGAACGCTCTTGCCGATATGGCTAGTGATATTTCGGTTAATATATCAACAAACTCTCTTCTATCAACCTTTGAGTACAACCAAAGTTTTAGCGAAGATTTCACTAAAACCATTAAAGCGCAAGCAGAGCAAGACCTTGAAGGATACGAAACGATGGGTAACTATGAAGATCAAGAAAACTACTGGGTTTATTTCCGTCTATCAAAAGTTGCTTATCAAAAAATAAAGGAAGAACGCAGAGCTAAAGCCATTACTAAATCACTTGACCTATTCGATAAAGCGAATAGTTCAGAAAAAACTGGTGATGTTCGATTTGCTCTTATCAACTATATCAAAGCGTTAGAGCCTTTAAAACCTTACTTTTCTGATCCTTTACAGGTTCAGTATCAAGGTAACGACATATATCTTGGAAGCGAAATATCAAAAGGGATAAACGGTATCTTGTCATCAATCAAACTCGAGGCAAATAGCAAGCAGTTAAAGGTAAAACAAGGTCAAGCGCTTCCAATAAATTCACTTGACATTAAACTCTCCTATAAAAATGGCACTCCTCTAAGTGGTTTTACTTTGTCAGCTTCTTACACGGAAAAGCCCTTGCGTGTAAGCAAAGTTCAGTCAGATAATGGTGGAGTAGCTTCGTTCAATATTGATGCCATTAGATCGAATAAATCTTTGGAAACATTTACAACCACTTTGAGTATTGAGGGTATTGTAAATGAGGCCACTGCCGATTACATGCTTCGCAAGTTGGCTGGTCGTTTCAGAGTCCCTGAAACAACTATCAGCATTACCGTTGTTAAGCCAACTTTCTTTATCGCCACAAATGAATCAAACCTAGAGAATAAATTGGCTAACACTCCGTTAATGGAGGGTTTAAGAAAAAAACTAATTGAGGGTGGATACTCAACCACCGATAAAGAAGCCGATGCCGACTATCGTATTAGCCTTGTTGCCTCAACAAAAAGTAAAGGCGAAGCGGGTACTTACAAGCAAACTTCGCTAAATGCAACTATCTCGGTAAAAGATAAAGTTGGTGCTGAATTGTACATTAAGCAACTCGACAATATTGTTGGTTCTCATTTTGATTATGCTCAGGCAGGCCTAGAGGCTTACAAGGAGGCAACTAAAAAGGTTGAGAACACCATCTCGCGAGAGATAATCGAGATGGTTGTTAAAGGCAGAACATCGTATTAATTGTTATTTACTAATATGGAAAT
>JBPXJX010000085.1:0-3947 GCA_051715525.1 Bacteroidales bacterium | reverse complement strand
CCATCAAACGATACAACTCTCACTTGTCGAGGAACTGGGTTTTGCTCCCATGTTGCATATAATAAATTATTGTATACTATTGAGTTAGGGTAGTATGCTCCAACGGCTGCATTATGATTCCATCCACTTCCTCCGTCGATATCAGTTGTCCAACCATTTGTTGCATCGTATCGTTTTACCCGAATTCTGTTATTCTCTGTCCAGAATACATACATTTTACCGTTGAAAGAAGAAAGCGATAATGGTGCATCATAAATACCTGTACTAGTACTATAGTTAATTCCATCTGCACCATTCCCGTCAATAAAAGTCCATGTACTTCCACCATCGTATCGTCTCACACGAAGTTGAGAAATAGAACTGCTATTACTTTCTGTCCATGCAGCATAGAGAGCATTATTAAATACACACAATGTAGGATCATATGCTGTATATGCAGTATTAAAATTAATACCATTAGTGCTATTGCCATCAATGCTGCTCCATAGACTCCCATTAAATTTACTTACTCGGACCTGTTGTATTCCAGTAATATTAGCTTCTTCCACCCAGGTTGCATAAAGTTCATTATTAAAAACACAAAGATTTATTTTTTTAGCATTTGCAGTAACACCATAATGGATATTTGTTCTTCCATCCCCAACCGAATAATTCTCTGTAAAACTCCATGAACTTCCATCATATTTTTTAACATGTACTACGTATATACCTGCATCAAAGCCGCTCCATGCAGCATATAATGCATTATTGTAATATACAAGTTTTGGGTACTCTAGAGAATATGTACACGAGTAAAGCAAACTGCTCCCCGCTGAATTACCGGCAGTTGTCCAGCTTGAACCATCGTACTTTTTTACATGTACTTCGTATGCTGATCCTATATTTTCCTGCCAAATTGCATACAACCCTCCGTTAAAAACGGCCACGGAAGGATAATTTGAATTTGAAGAGGTTGTTGAACTGATGCCATATGTTCCTCCGCCATCAATGGTAGTCCAAGTTTGGGCAAATAACACTGAACTATTTGTAATTACAAAAAGCGTTATTGCTGATAAAAGTGAGTATATTTTATTCATCATAAAATTTGATAATTAATGGATAGTATATTAGTTTGTTATTTCCTTAATCAAATATAATAAAACATTTAAACTAATAATCAATAAGTTATTTTAAAAAAACCTTTCAGGCAATAGAGCCTGAAAGGTTCATTACTAATCGATTATTTTAATGAAGGCATAATCGTAAAAATAAAATCAATTATCATTCAGCATAATAAATATAAATTCATTATGCAGTTTTGGTAATAACTACTGAATATGTGGTTATTGCACCACCAGATGTAATAACCTGAATGGTTATTGTATTAGATCCTACATTCAAATTAATTGAACTGGATGGTTGACCACTTGCAACAACAACATTATTTACTTTTATTGTTGCAGAGGAATCTGATGTTGTTGGTGTTACAGTGACACTAGAATAATCTGCATTTACAGTAGAAGTATAGTC
Source organism: Bacteroidales bacterium (assembly GCA_051715525.1). Lineage (GTDB taxonomy): Bacteria > Bacteroidota > Bacteroidia > Bacteroidales > Tenuifilaceae > UBA8529. Next base: position 2,438 of record JBPXJX010000085.1, on the reverse strand, counting down.
TAATGTAGAACTATTAAATTTTGGGTTTAGCGTAACAGGTAACTCCAAATTTTCTTCTATAATGCTAAGAGCGCTTAAGTATGAAGCTGCCCCCACTCTTACAATATTAACATTATAAGTGGATTTCATGATGTTATCGGAAGAGGTTACCTCAACAATAACAGAGTTATTCCCCAAATTCAAAGTTATAGCTTGCGATGCTTGTCCGCTTGTAACAGCAGTACCATTTACCTTTATTGTCATACCGGCTTGTAAGGCGGTTGGGGTAAATGTAATACTACTAGTTGTATTTGGTACACTCATCGTATAGCTAAAATTACGAGATGAAAAACCAGGAACAAGGGATCCGTTATTTGGAACTAGGTTTGATAAAAATGGCGCATTGGCTGGTTCAGATGCCTGAAACTCGACAATTGATGCAACAGCATTATTAACAGCCAAACCTTTGGTTACATTCACCCTCAAGAACCTTACCAATCTAGGGTTAGCTATGAACCTGTTAATTTGATTGGCTGAATTACTAGTTACTGTATCTATATCGAACCAATTAGCATTATCTAAGCTACCTTGTAGCTTAAAATCACACATATTATAGTTTGTAGGCCAACCAACTGAGCCCATCATGTTTATTATCCACTGGTTAACCCAGTAATTGTTTTGCAAATCAACCATTAATGTTGCAGGGAGTTGACAACTTACCCATCGGTTTCTTGGATCGCCTGTGATGCCATCAATAGCCCTTGAAGGACTATAAGGATCAACTGAGCTACTCGCAGATGCAATTTTACCTAATAATATATTACTCATTATTCCTATTTTTTAAATTTTAATATCTTACAATTTTATGGTCTTGTTGGATAAATTCCATCGGTGATGATGTAATAGTTCATTCCAGGAATTGGCTCCAACCCAAGCATGTTTGGTATTGCAAAATTTGATGTACCATTACCTCCGTATGTTGTTCCAATTAATGAAAACAAAGCTTGATTAGTGCTAATATTCAAAAGCTGTCCATTACATAATAGAGTATACATAGGGGCAAAGCTATATGGGTATAACTTTATGTTACCAATAAATTCTTCCATGATAATTCTCCTTTATTTTAATTAGTTACGAATTGGATAATAGCCCTGAAATGCAATGTAATATTCCATACCTGCAACAGGTGAGGTATTTGCTAAATTTGGTAAAGCGAAAGTGGTTGTACCATTTCCCCCAAACTTATTGCCTATAAGTGAGAATAAGGCTGTATTCTGTTGAATTTGAATTATTGCACCATTGCATTGCATCCATTGCATTGGAGCATAGCTATATGGGAATAACTTAATTTCTCCTAAATTCTGTTCCATTTGTATACTTTTTTTAATGATTAATTATTAGGTTACTGGCGTGATGGGTAAATTCCATATATGGATATGTAGTACTTCATATTAGTTGAGAACAGAGAAGCACCATTTAAATTGGGGAGGCAAAAATTATTGATGCCATCACCACCGAATTTTGTACCCAGCAAGCTATATAGTGCTGTGTATTGGCTTATGCTTAATGTTTGCCCAGCACACACCATCCAACAGGATGGGGCAAAATTAAATGCGAATAAGTTGATTTCGCCTAAAAGAGGATCCATAGTTTTTAGATTTTAGTTAATAATTAAGTTATATAATCTAGAGTTTTAGATTCAATCTTTGGCTTATCTGATTGGTTATACCAAAACTCAATTGCTTTTGGGCAATTATCTCGCAATTCATAATACCTTAAAGGCATGTTTAAACTGCAATCGTTTAAGCCTAAAACCTCATTGTCGAATACCCTTATTGTGGTATAAAGCAAAAGGTCGTATGGTTTATTAAACATTTCTGGCAGGTTTACAACTTTTCGATAGGTACTGCTATCTAAATTTGTTTTATTTACACTAAATAGTTCACATAAACGATTTGTTTCTCCACCTTCTTCTATTAAGCGATCCCCATCCCAAATACCCCTTCTCTTAAGATAGGCCTCTATAGTAATTTGCTCTGGAATAAATATGGTATCGACACTACACTGTGGAATCAGATTCTGCATTATAGCAACCTGTGGCTCTTTCTTTAAACCCGCTTGCATGGTTTCAGAGATTATAATATCATATGGATAATCCACTTTATAGGCTGTCGCATCAGCCAATACAATTTACTCAACATAATCTTCTAAGCCTAGCTCATTTAAAAGCTTTTGAGCTGCATTTAACGACACGCTATTTATATCTAAAAAAGTAACTCTTACATTAGCCTTATTATAGAAATGAAGCAGAGGTGTAATTAACGTAGCATAGGGTCCGCAACCAGCATAGAGAATTCTTACTATTCTATTGTTGCTTTGTGTTTTTAAATCGATTGCCTGTTTAATTCCACGTAGAAAAATTGCAGTGCGCTTAAACTCAAGAAGAGATCGGAAGAGCG
>JBPXJX010000084.1:0-4040 GCA_051715525.1 Bacteroidales bacterium | reverse complement strand
TACCTTGACACGAATAACATTATAACAACCTAGATTTCGCTTAATGTTCGAAATAAAAACATCCTCAGATTATTCCTTTTTAAGAGTCATCATTGCCTGATTAAGCTGCGCTGATTTTATACTCAAATAGTACATTAACGCATTATTAATTAGCTCATCTTGATCGACTTTTAAATAGTCTGATAAAATCTTATACCGTTTTAGAACTCTTGGATCGATCTCAAAACTTTGAATTGTAGAGGTTTCAACCTTACCTGTTTGGGTATTAATATGAGAAATTTCTAAAGGCTTTTCAAGTTCAGCTTCCTTTATAAAATGAGTATTAGAAAGTAGTGCTTTCTGAATATCGTCAATTGTAAGTTTATTTCTTGCCATACTTTTTAATCAATTCGTTTGCGAAATCCATGTAATCCTCAGCACCCCTACTCTTTGGAGCATATTCGAAAACAGACTTTTTGAAGGCACCCGATTCCATTAATGAAATATCCTGGCGGATATACGTGCTAAACAATTTGTCCTTAAGGTGTTCATTATTAGCTAAATTTGTAATTACAGCCTGACTAAACTTTGTACGAGTAACCAATTTAACAAAAAGAATACCTGCAAGTTGTAATGAAGGGTTCATGCGTTTTTGAATCTTTTCAGATATTGACATAATCCTATCAAGTCCAATAAATGCGAAATTTTCAGCCTGCATTGGCACAATAAAATAATCGGCTGCTACCAATGAGTTTATTGATAATGTACCTAAACTTGGAGGACAGTCAATTAGTATGTAATCGTAATCATCCGAAATTTTCTCAAGTTTCTCTTTGAGTATATACTCTCGGCCAGGCTCGCTGCTTATCAAAAATTCGGCTTCGAGAAGTTTATCTGAAGCAGGGATTAATGATATTTTTTCATGTAGTTTTACAGCTTGATTGATTGAGCATTTACCGAGAAACAAATCACATATATTATTCTCTACACCCCATAATCCTAATGCAGATGTTAGGTTGCATTGGCTATCCAAATCGATAAGCAAAACTCGTTTCTTTTTGTTTACCAGCGCAGCTCCTAAATTAAGCACAGTGGTTGTTTTGCCTGTACCACCCTTATTATTAAGAATAGAAAAGATTTTTGCCATAGAACAACCGGTTAGAAGTAAAATTAATTGCCCTAATTTAATTAAAATGAGAATATGTACTTAAGTTTTATTGATAATTGCTCTGAAGTACAGCAAAATCTATTTAATTAGAGAAACTAATACAATAGGTACAGAGCATATCATTATCCAACAAAAATGGCGATTCGATTGAAGTTTAAGTTTTAACACTTAATAAGCTTATCCGAATCGACATACCACAAATACCCTTCAACTTTTGAATAATCCATCTTTTGAATGAGTTCAACATACCTTTTAATCTGTCTTTTATATGAATCCGACTCAGCTCCAAACTTATAATCAACAACAATTACCTCGTTTTTATTAAGGATAACCCTATCGGGACGGTGTATTGAGCTATCGGGTGATATAATAGAGATCTCGTTTTTAACCTCCCAAACATCTGAAAACCAAGTTTTGTATGGCTCCTGATTCAATAGGTTATCAATCTTTAGTTTTAGTTCTACTTTTTGTTCATCATTTATTAAACCGCTAAATTGCATGCTTTCTAGTGCAGTTTCAACATCCTTTGAGTTCTTAATTTGAGAGAATAGTGTATGCATTGTTTTACCATAGTTTATCGAAACACCTTTAGTTGGTTCTTCGGTAAAGAAATCGCTTGACTCTAAATGCTGCTTAACTTTCACATTTAATTCGCCAGCAGAGTAGTAATTGAGAACCCACGAAGAGTTGGTTTCAAATTTTTTATTTTCGATATGCTCAAACTTATTCCGATTTCCAACACTATAGGTAATAATTGAATTATTCGCCTCGTCCATTTCCGACTTAACTGCTAAACTATTCGAATCAATACCAGATAGTACCATCTCAATTAAATTGGATGTGTTAGAGATTGTCTCTTTTTTAACTGATTTATCTTCCTTTGCTGGCTTGGTAGGACAAAAAACATACATCTCGTTCTCGGCACGTGTAAATGCTACATATATTAGATTAATATTATCGATTACTGTTTGAATATTATCCTCGATTGTTGACTGTGCAAAAAAACTATTTTTTGAATCGGTACCTGATTTTACAGGGTATTTAGGTAAAGTATCGAAAGGTTTCTCAACTGAATCAACCCAAAGTAAAGGATTTTTTCCAAAGGGTCGGAATGGCCATTCGGCATTAGGAATAATCACAATTGGAAACTGCAATCCCTTTGATTTATGAATAGTTGTTATGGTAATGGCATTGGTTGATTCGGGCATCGATAATGATAGCTTAACACCATCTTCTTCCCACCACTCCACAAAACGTGAAACATCATTTGGACCGCGGCGCGAGAGGTTAATAATCTGCTCGTGAAGTTCCGAAATATAGGCAAGTTCCTTTTGGTTACCCAGCAATCCATAGCGATTGATAATTGCTTCAAATACCTCTTGAACAGGGCGCGTACGGTATCCTTTGAGCCAATTCACCTCCTCGTCGAGATAGTTGATTTCAAACGAATCGTGCCAGTCAACCTTTTTATCAACCCAGATACCCTTTAAACCAACGGCTAGACTTGCTCTTGTAATACTATCTTTAGGTTGAGAGATTATCTTAATTGCTGCTACGCAGAATTTAACTGCAGGCGATGCTGAAAGTAGCAAACCCTCCTGGCTAACCACATCAAATGATCCAAATGCCTCGGGATGGTTTTGCTTATAGGATATCAACATATTGGCAAACTCCTGACCCTCCTTATTTGACCTTACTAATATGGCAATATCTCCGGCTTTGTATCCCCTAAGCTGAATTTCAGAAATCAATTCGGGTAGATTTTTATTTAAATCTTCTTTAAATGATTTATTAATTTCGGGAATAAACTTTACCTCTGCATAACCAACAAAACTGCTAATTCTACTTGTTTTCTGTTCAACATTATTGTAAGCTAATGCAAACTCTTTGCTAAAATCATAAGTGAATTTTACATCCTCAATCATCTGCTCGGTAATCCCTTTCAACACTTTTGATGCACTTGCAAAAAAAAGATTATTAAACTCAACAATCGAGGGTAAGCTACGTCGATTAATATCGAGCGGTTTATAGTTGACCCCTAGCGATGAAAAATCGTTTTCTAAACCTGATGATAGAATCCGCCAATCGCCATTACGCCATCGGTAGATGGCTTGCTTAACATCACCAACCACCATGCAAAACCCATCCTGAGCAAGGCTATTCTCGATAAGTGGCTTAAAATTTTGCCATTGAATAACTGATGTATCCTGAAATTCATCAATCATAAAATGCTCATAGCGCGTACCTGCCTTTTCGTAAACGAAAGGAGCATCAGTATCTTTCACAAACTCTCTTAGAAGCGGGCCACTATCGGCTAAAAGCATAAAACCCTCATCGGTTGAAAGTTTCCGAATTGTAATCCACAAATCACTCAGCACAGCTAATGAATCGAGATTTCGGAGCACTAAACGCGCTGAATTATAGGTTCGTTCATTTTGTTCAATAATATCTTTGAGCTTTAAAAGATTTGGATGAAGGTGCGAACTCACCATATTCGAAATTACCGCAAATTTTGAAACATTCTTCTTATCCTCTGCTTTAACCCAATTATCTCCATTAGCACTATCTAATGCTTTTAAAACCCTCACCCCATCGGGCTTTGGCAATAAATCACCTTTCTCAACATTTGAACATTTTAGAAAGAACCCGTAAACGCCTGAATTTCCATAAATAAAATCATTTTCGACAAAACCATACTGATTGATTGTATCAATAGCCTCTTTACCTGATTCAATTACCTGTTTAGCAATATTATGAATTAATTGATTTAGCTCATCTTTAAGTAATTCAACTCTTTTCTTATCTGTAAACTGGCTTACCTTTTCAGGTTTCATCAGCCTAAAACTTTCTGAAAAAAGCTCTTTACCAAGAGCAATAAGGCTGCTTCGAATAA
>JBPXJX010000083.1:0-5195 GCA_051715525.1 Bacteroidales bacterium | reverse complement strand
TATCAAGGAGTTGTTTTACCTTATTTTCAAAATTTGGATTATTTGTTTCTGCCATAATTTTCATAATTGTCTGTTCACGAAGACATCCAGCATGAAGTATACACGACATGTAATTATTACTACTCCAAGTTGCCTGTTTTACTGTTTCAAGATTATCATCCATTAAAGCTATTAGATGTTCTTCTCCATCAATTATTAAGTTCAACTGTTGGCTTTTCCAATGACTCAGAGCTTTCTCTCCAATAACAGCACAAACAACATCAGCACCCTTTATTGATGTGGGTTGGTAGGCTTCAACATAAACTTCTACGCCTCTTTTTGTTGCATCTTCAATTGATCCAATAACTCTTTGAAGCGCTTTTGGAAATGCATCGACTACTGCGATTCTTTTACATCGTTTCATCATTGATTTGAATCGCTCAAATACTAATGGAACTGATTCGATAGTATAGCTATTTTCGTCTGTGGCCTCATTTCTTAGATTGGCTAAGAAATCTTTTGCCGAATTTGTTTTTTCAATAATGGAGTTCTGATAATGGTTGAGGAATTCATCAGAACTTACAGCTTTACATAGCTTATTTTTATTATCCTCAATAATGACAGCTCCTTTTTTTGCTAATGATTCTATTGCCTTATATACATTGGCTGTTGGCTTATTGATTTGTCGCCCAATCTTATATGCTGTCGATGGCTTATTAGTTAGCATATGAATATAGACTTCCGCTTCTAATTTATTAAGCCCAATATCAAGTAATATCTCACTAATATTCGCCATTAATTATATTATTTATTTTCATTAGATTACAAATATATACAATAGTAGTATAAAAAAATACTACTATCGTATTTTTTCAGAGAAAAACCTGAATATTTTGATATTCAGGTTTTTGGTAATTGAACTATTCAATTAGATTATTTAAACGCTTTTTCAGGTAATCCATCACCTTCAAGACCTAAGCGCTTGAAGTACTCTGGGACTGGCTTGCCAGTTAGCGCATTTACATACATTCTTGCGAGTTCCATACCAAGCATGAAACCTTGTCCGCGTAAACCAAGGAATAGACCATGCTTTGGATCTATGTACATGCGTGGCTCAACGTAGTAACCAGCCCAAACGGCTTGGAACCCAACTGAACTAAGTTCAGGAATCCAGCCCGAAAATACTTCGGATGCAATTTCAAGAAACTCCTCAGAGTTAAACTTAAGGTTTTTATCCGATTCTTGAGGATCCGTTGCTGGTGAAGCACATCCTATGATTTGGCCTGTTTCAGCGAGTTGTTGCCCGTAAACAGCAACAAACCCTTTGTATTTACGTCGGTCGATAAGCATTCCTAAAGGATCGCCGTTAACACCCATCCAAGGTAAGCGGCGAGTAATAAACGCTTGGTGTTTAACAGGATAGATGCCAAGTTCATGTCCTAGCATACGAGCAACGCTTCCACCTTTTGGCCCCATGGCATTCACAAACTCATCGGCATGGTATTCAATATATTTTTTATCGTGGTCGCGAACAAGAACAACATACTTGTTGCCATCCTTGTGAACGCTAATTAGCTCGCAATCCTCTTTTACGGTTCCGCCTTTGCTTATACCAATATTACGAAGCAAATCAACAGTTTTACCAGGTGTTGCCTGCCAGCAATCTTTTGTGATACACGCTGCCTGGTAAGTTTTAAGGTCTGTATTGAAGTATGGAGATATCTCTTTTCTGTAATCTTTTGGATCTACCATATAAGCATTACTCCAAGCCATTGATGCTTCAAGTGCTTTGTAAGTTGCATCGTCGTGAGCAAAGTTCACATAGTTGATTAATCTGTAATCGATGTTGCTAAGTTTATTTATCTCCTTAAAGATTTGATGGCTGTTTGACGCTATTTCAGCAATCTCAGGAAGTGAAAAAGCTGTACGTCCACCAGCAATGTTTCTCCATGAAGCACCACGTCCGTAGTTTAGAAGCACAGGAGCCATTCCTGCTTCGGCCATGTAGCGGAATAGGGCACTACCACCAATACCACCACCAGCAATAAGGCTTTTTACTTTGATAACCTCAGCCTTTTTGCCATTGATACCAGTAATGTAGGTTGGATGAACATCTTTCGGGTAAAGTTCGCCCATCGATACCTGATTGCTCAATGGTCCGCGTGGTGTTGCATCGCCAACGATTTGAATACCCTTTGGAATTAAAGCAGTTTTCAAACGCTTAATGCATCGTTTTCCACGACATGCACCCATACCCAAACGGGTTGTATGCTTAACCTCATCGGCAGAGATGAATTTGCGATCGCCAATGGTTTCGAGGATTTCATCCATACTTACGTCGTCGCAGTGGCAAACGTAGGTTTTCTCCTCGGGTTTATAGGTTGTTTTAGTAAGTCTAACAGGATTTGGATAGTTGCTCTTTACAATGAATCCACGAACGTTGATTAGCTCATCGCCATGGATGGTAAGCGATTTAACACGTGCAATGTTGGTCTTGTTTGGTTTGCGCAAAATCTTTTCGATAACACCTTCGCCAATTTTCTTACCATTATTATCAACTAGGAAAACTTCAGAACCTTCAGTTACTTCGTATTCAATAGGTAAAAACAACCAATCTTTAGCATAGTGGTATCCGAAGATAGCCAATCCTGGGCATTGGTAAACGCAATCCATACAGCCAATACACTTCTCAAAATCGATTTGAGGAACTGTACTTGTTGATGTTTTTGTGATTGCACCATGTGGACAAGCAAACTCGCAAGGGTTACAAGCAAATCCGTAAAGACAATCGATTTGAACGAATGGCTTTTTCGTTGTTCGCTCTTGGCTTGGTTTATATGGATTTTCAATAACCCTAGTTGGGTGTTGTTGGCTATCGATATACTCTTTGCTAATTGCTAAATAGTTGTCGTAGCTGCAACGTTCGCCCATTTCTTGAAGAATCTCATAAGCAACTTGCTTCCCGCGAACCACAGCGCTTGTACCTTCGCCGATACGAATTGCATCACCAGCTCCGTAGCAGTTGCGACCGAAAATCTCGTTTCCTTTAATTAATAACTGATCATCAGGAACAAGGCCTGTACAGATGTTGATTGCATCAATATCCTCAACAATTTGTTCAGTACCTGGGATTGGTTTAAAATCTTTACAATCAGCAATGATAGCGCCAACAATTCCAGTGTGGGTTTCATTAGGCAAAGCCTTAATTAAGATTTTGCTAAGCATTACTGGGATACCCAAACGGCGAACTCTGTTTGCTTGAACAGGGAAACCACCCTCGCGAGGCATAGCCTCAATGATTGCTTTTACATTTGCGCCAGCTTGCATTAGCTGGTAGCTGGTTAAGTATCCAATGTTTCCAGCGCCTACGGTCAGAACATTTTTGCCAAGTAAGGTAAACTCTTGGTTCATCATCTTTTGAACAACTGCTGCGGTGTAAACACCTGGTAGGTCGTCGTTCTCAAAGGTTGGCATGAAAGGAACTGCTCCAGTTGCAATAACTAGATGATCAGCCTCAATATAATAGATTTCGTCTGTTTTTACATTTTTGATGGCGATGCGCTTACCTTCAAGGATATCCCAAACGGTACTATCAAGGAAAATACCTTCGTGATTTTCGCCTGCTAATGTTTTTGCGATATCAAAACCACGCATACCCCCAAATTTTTTCTCTTTTTCGAAGAAAAAGAATTGGTGTGTTTGCATGTTGAATTGTCCACCAATGGTTGAGTTATTATCAACTACGATATTCTCAATACCGTGTTGTAATAAAACCTCTCTAGCAGCAAGACCAGCAGGACCAGCACCGATAATGGCTACAGATGTTTTGTAAATTTTTGTTGATAGCTGTTTATTAGGAGCTTTAGCGCTAGGAGTGTATTCCTTTGGAATTTCTCGAACCTCTTTAACTCCATCAACCGTAGTTATACAAATACGTTTAATTTGGCCATCAACGAGCATTTCGCAGGCACCGCACTTACCGATACCACACTCAAGGCTTCGTTCGCGATTTTCGACACTGTGGCTATGAACAGGATTGCCTGCTTGATGTAGCGCAGCAGCAATGGTAAACCCTTCTTCTCCATTTATCTCTTTCCCATCAAACTTGAAAGAAACAATATTCCTTTTTGGAACATCGAGAATTGGGTGAATTTCTATTTTATGCATTTTTACAAGTATTTTGTTAATAGCAAAATGATTAAAATTTAGGATTCGAAAGTAAAGTTGATCTATTTAATTGTCAATGATTATTGTCAGCATTGAATATGAGAAAAGGTTGTTTTGGTCGGATACTCCAAAAAAAAAGGGATTGCAATTAAGCAATCCCTTAAAACATTGATTTTTATTTTTTTATTTTTGAACTACCACCTTAAATACCGCAGCGCTTATACCATTCCCCACTTTAAGTAGATATAACCCCGAATTAAAACCCTTAACATCAATCTTGTCACTAAAAAATAGAGTTTTCTCAGTTTTAATATTTTTAACAATTTGTCCGTTAGGGCTAACTAAATCAATTGTAAACTCTTCCAGCTTATCAGTTTCAATTTTAACAGTAAGTTCATTATTTACAGGGTTTGGAAAGTATGTTACTTTGGCATTGGTGCCCGGAATAGTTTCGATACCTGTTACTAAAGTAAGGTTTACCTCATCATATCCCTGACAATTATTTGAATTAGTAACAGTTACGGAATATTTTCCGGATGCAGTAGCTGTATAAGTTCGATTAGTTGAGTTATCTTGCCACTTATAGGATGTAAATCCAGGGCCTGCGTCTAAAACCTCTGAAACGGAAAAAGTTCTATCAACACCAAGATCCACAGTTGGATTAGCATTAATGGTTATTGGGTATGTTGCAGATGGAGTACCACTAACACCATCAATGGTAGTTTTTAGAACCATCGAAACAGCACCTGGATTTATTATTGCCTTTTGCGAAAAAGTATAATTAAGGCTCTGGTTATAAGCAAAGTTTGCTTGAAATGGGTATGTTTCCTCAACCGGAGTTTCAGAGTTAATTTGATAGGAGATTTTTATACTTTCACCAGATGTAAATGTTCGAGAACCTTTATTTGTAATTGTTGCTGTTACATTATAGCCTAAAGGGTTATAGCAACTTGTCGTTGGAGATGTTAGAGCAGAAACTCGAATATCCGAAGCACTTCTCTTGGTTAAGGTAACAGCATCAGACCCAGTACAGTTGTTAGCATCAGTAA
>JBPXJX010000082.1:0-1188 GCA_051715525.1 Bacteroidales bacterium | reverse complement strand
ATTAAGTATTTAGGATTGTTGGTATTTTATTATTTTGTGAAAATAAACTTATATTTTGTGTATTGCAAGATATAATGTTATTAAAAATTATTTCTGCTGAAATCTACTGTGAATCATCAATACTGTAAGTTTATCGTTACAACATATCATTTTTATCTATTGTTTTTATACTTTTGCCTAGTAAAATATCAAATTAAACTATATGAAACTACTTGAAGGTAAAACAGGTATTATAACTGGTGGTGCTCGCGGAATAGGCAGAGCTATTGCTATTGCATACGCAAAACAAGGCGCAAATGTTGCATTTACTGATGTTGCTGCTGATGAAAACTTCACAAGTTTAGAAAAAGAGCTTTTAGCTTTAGGCGTAAAGGCCAAAGGATATGTTTCAGATGCTAGTAATTATGAGGCTTCTGTTAAAATGGTTGATGAAATTGCTGCTGATTTTGGTACAATCGATATTCTAATTAATAATGCTGGTATTACCCGCGATACCCTTTTAATGAGAATGACTGAAGAGCAGTGGGATTTGGTGATTAGGGTTAACCTTAAGTCTGTATTCAACCTTACCAAAGCTGTTCAAAAATACATGCTTAAGCAAAAAAATGGCTCAATTATTAATATGAGCTCAGTTGTTGGTGTGTCGGGTAACGCTGGTCAAGCTAACTACTCAGCATCTAAAGCAGGTATTATTGGGTTTACAAAATCTGTAGCCCGTGAACTTGGTTCGCGCAATATCCGTTGCAATGCCATTGCTCCAGGTTTTATCATTACTGAAATGACACACAAATTACCCGATGATGTTCGTGATGAGTGGGTTAAGAAAATCCCATTGCAGCGTGGTGGAACTCCTGAAGATGTTGCAAATGCTTGCATATTCTTGGGATCAGAACTTTCATCGTATGTTAGCGGTCAAGTGTTGAATGTTTGTGGTGCAATGAATACCTAATCGTAAATTATTATATCTTTACGAAAACCATCCATTAGGGTGGTTTTTCTTTTATTATAAAAGGGTAATAATGAAAAATTTATCGTTTTTATTGGCATTTATAAGCTTAGGTATTACTTCATGCATACCTTTTAAAGAGATTGATATACAATATATTGATAAACCCAAAATCGATCTTCCTTTAGTATTGACCAATCCTATACTTCTTATCAACTTTTATCAGCAAAATGGATTAACTA
>JBPXJX010000081.1:0-2788 GCA_051715525.1 Bacteroidales bacterium | reverse complement strand
TTTAATAAACTCCTTTTGTATTTCAACAAAAAGGGGTTCCATTGGATTGAGAAAGTAAGCATCGTACTGCTCGCCTGTTGAGTACGAACCCAATGATGTTAGCTTTATCTTAGGGTATTTATTCTCTATGGCTTTAGGTGTATGTCCAGCAAATGCAGGTAGTATTGGGGTCATCCCAAACGAACGCTCTTGCTGTAGAATTTTCTTCTGAAGTTCAAACTGTTGATCGATAAATGACTGGGGTAGCGGGCCTAACCATCCATCCAAATTGCCCATTCTATGCCATGGGAGATGTGCTGGGCCAGTAAAAAAAGCGCGGATTTGTTCATCGGTCATCCCAAATTTCTTCCAAACTTTTTGCCATATATACTCCTGACCGGTAATAGCCAAAGGCATGTTAATTCCGTTTAACGCCATCCAATCGATAAACCGCTCCCAATCATCCCATTGCCACCAAAGGGTTGTATATCCAAATGTACAGTAGTTTAAGAAAAACCTTTTTTCGAACCGACACGATTGCCGAACCTTTTGCGCTACAACGGGTAATACTGATGGCATATCGATTGGCTCTGCTTTATACCACGATACCGAAGTGTGGCAATAATGGTTTAAATACCAATTGAATGCCCGAGTAAGCGCTAAAGAACTACTACCCCGCAACACTATTTTACCATCCCTGCTTTCGAGCTCAAAAACCTCTTGGTTATTTTCGGCAGCAATCGTCTCCAAAATAAAATTACCCGATTTACCGGGTGCTGTCCTCTCAATTAAACCTACAACAGCAGCATTATTAATAGTACTACTGGTTTTACTGGGTAAAGAGAATAGAGCATTCGTATTGGTAATTAATAAAACCAGTACTAAATTTTTGAATAAAAAGTATTTAATCTTCATAGCTTAGATTTTTGTAATATCTATTATTTTCCAATATAGTTAGGCATTACCATTTGTAGGTCGATTTATTAATGTTAATTGTTTCTAATTGTGTTTGTCCGTGGAGAAAAACTGCTTGTAGCGCCTGCTGCTAAGGTAAGGAAAAAACACCCTTTTAGGTTAAGAACCCTACCAGTTTGAGGTAAATTACTTCTTACAGGCAAAGCCTGCTAAAATAAAAAGGCTTAGCCGGGAGCCTCAGCCTAACAGCGAACGAACAACGATTAACAACCAACGAATAACGAAAGAGACTGCCTTTTAGCTACAACGTAGACCAAATCTACGCTGAGCGTTAGCCGTAGCACTGCGGCAACCCTCCGACAACCTCCGAATTACTCCCGTAGCTCTACGGCAACCTTCCGACAACCTCCAAATTGCCCCCGTAGCTCTAAGGCAACCTTCCGACAAGCTCCGAATTATCCCCGTAGCTCTACGGCAACCTTCCGACAAGCTCCGAATTGTTCCTGTAGGCCTACGGCTGAAAACCGACAAGTGCAGCTCAATTGCCGTAGCTCTGCGGCAAACTTCCATAGACCTATGAACTGCCCCCGTAGCCCTACGGCGAAAAACATAGAGTAAGAAATGGCTCTCGTAGCACTACGGTAGGTAACCATAGAGCAAGAAATTGTTGCCGTAGCTCTGCGGCAGATAACCATAGAGCAAGAAATTGTTGCCGTAGCTCTACGGCTGAAAACCATAGACCAAGAATGAGCCCCTGCAGCTCTGCGGCAACATTCTACTCGCGCGGATATGGTAAACATTTTTGCACCAGCGGAAGCCTGTGCGTAGGATATTCCCCCTTTTTAAGGGGGATAAGGGGGTAAATTAATGTTTACAGGCAAAGCCTGTTAAAAAAAAGGCCTAAGCGGAAGCCTAAGCCTAACGGGGGATATATTCCGTTTCTATACGTTTGAATTATTTTGATACTCGAATAGTAATTAACGAGAATTATTTTTGAAAAGTCTATACATTAAAGCGATTAAACCCAATGTAAAAGAAATTTTTAGGAAATGTCTCATGGTTTGTCCAACTGCTTTTCCTGCTTCAAAAGCCGAAGAAAAAGAGCCGTTGTCAATGATTGTGAAAATATTTGATATAACAAATATTACAAGAATAAATAAAGCAAAGCGAGCAAATTTATTGTCTTTCATTTCAATTTTATTTTAGTGGTTTTAAATTTATGAATATCAATTTCAAGGTTTAATTGTCCGAATATATTTAATGTTTCAAATGTCAATCAATTCTAAGTTCAAAATATTTCTGCCCACGAAAATGTTTCTTGCAACTACATTGCATAAAGTACAACGCCTGCTGCTAAGATAAGAAAAAAATACCTTTTGGGTTAAAACCCATGCTAGCGTGGGGTAAATTATTTTTTATAATACTAAGTTTTATTTACCTGCCCTCATGCTGGCAGTCGGGAGACTGCCTTTTAGCTACGACGTAGACTAAGTCTACGCCGAGCGGGAGGGAGTAACCTCTCAATTTGAGTAAAAATTCTTGTCAGCAAATCTGCCCCAGTAAATTTAACTAAGTATTTGCTGCTGGTGAATTTTAGATTTTTATATCCTTTTAATATTTATAGCACCAAACTTTGTTGGGCTTATTTTCCCATATCCAAATGAAACTCTTTCACCTTCTTTAAGTTCTGAAAATAATGTGTTCATTAAACATGATTCTCTAAAATAAACTCGTCCATTGATATTTTCAGAAATAACATTTATATAACCATATTTAGTTTGTTCATTGTAAAGTTTTAGAATAGTTCCATTATATCCATTCTCGTTTATTTCAAGATTAATAATTTCAATCTGATTCAATGCAATTCTAAGTCTTTCACCAATATCTGAGATTA
>JBPXJX010000080.1:0-5728 GCA_051715525.1 Bacteroidales bacterium | reverse complement strand
TTGGCGCCGATTTCAGGTGAGATTATAAATACGAACTCAAGACTAAATGAAGATCCTATGGCGATTAGCCAAGATCCTTATGGACAAGGCTGGGTTTATAAGATTAAGCCTAACAACTGGATTGCTGAAACAAATGCCTACTATCTTGCCGAGGATGCTTCGAGATGGGCTGCAATGGAGTTGGATCGATTTAAGGACTTTCTAGCTGTTTCTATGACGAAGTATTCGGCAGAGCCTTCACTAATAACTTTACAGGATGGGGGCGAAATGTGCGACAATCCAATTTCGGAACTGCCTAATCCTTATTGGCAAGATTTTCAGAAAGACTTTCTGAATCAACCATTTTGATGATTTTTTAAAGCGGGTGTTTTACATCCGCTTTTTTACTCTAAAAATCAATAATGCTTATTACCACTATTAGTTGGATTCTTTCGTTTAGATTTCATAAATTTAAAGGTCGTTAAATAAAGAAATGCATCGTTTATCAATACCGATCAAAAGATGAATATCATTAAATCTTTCCTAAAAAAGTATTTCAAATTTCGATCATCAATTTACGGTCGTGTTGTCTATATAATCACAATACTTTCACTAATCCTTTTCGTTTCGTTTGGGGTAATATTCCGTTCGGTTAATGAGGAGTACATGAAGAAAGTAATTCGCCAAAGCGGAAATAATATTGGTTACCTGGTTGAGGGATCGCTGTACAAATCGATGCTTGATAACGATAAAGGAGCTTTGCAAACAACACTCGATATTATCAATACAATGCCGGGTATTGATGAGGTGAACATGTACGATAGCCAAAATAATTTGGCTTATACTTCTTTTGCTTCAGATACGAATAACCATAGCAATCCCAATTGTATAGCATGCCATTCCGATATGGAAACGATGTTTCCTAAAAAGGAGAAGGCTTATCGCATTATCGATCTTAAGAGCGAGTGTAGTATGACTCAAAACGATGGAGATCACAGACATTTGCTAATTCGGTCACCAATTCTAAACGAAAAATCGTGCTATACCAGTTCGTGTCACGCCCATAGCCAAAGCGACGAGGTGCTTGGCTCTTTGGTAATTAAAATTCCTTTAAAAGACCTTGATGCCGCTGTAACCACCTCATCAACAGAGTTTTTTTTATTGGCAACGTTAACAACACTTTTGCTAATCGCCTCATTAATTTTCTTTACGAGTAAGGTGATTAAGAAGCCTCTATATGGCATAATTGAGGCTAGCCAAGCTGTTTCCAATGGCGATAAAAATACAAGGTTAGTTATTCCTCCTAATCAACTCGATGATATGCGAATGGTTTCCCTAGCGTTTAACGAAATGCTCGATAACCTTCAGGCTGCAAATAAAGAGTTGCAAAACTGGTCGCAGCAGCTCGAATATAAAGTGCAGAAAAAGACCGAAGAGCTGGGCGCGGCGCAGAATGAATTAATTCATATAGAGCGAATTGCATCACTTGGGAAGCTCTCTTTATCGGTTGCACACGAAATAAATAACCCTCTATCAGGAATCCTCATTTACACAAAGTTGGTTCAGAAACAGCTTATCAATCAGAATATCGATCCTTCTAAAAAAGAGGCAATACTTAAACAGCTAATGCTTATTGAAACTGAAACAAAACGTTGTGGAAATATTGTTAAGGGGTTGCTTGATTTCTCAAGAAAAGATCAGGATGATTTTGAACCTAAGCATCTACATGAAATATTGGAGGAGACATTCGAACTGATGAGCCACCAAATGAAAATTGCAAACATTAATTTTTTATCCGATTTTAGGGCAACAGCAGATCATGTTTATTGCAGCCCAAATCAGATAAAGCAAGCTTGTATTGCGATTTTGGTTAATGCTTCGGAAGCGATTGCTGAGAATGGGGAGATAATTTTAAGAACAAGAGATTTTGACTCAGAAAGAATTATCATTGAAATAATTGATAATGGTATTGGTATCTCAGCCGATGATATCCCCCATATTTTTGAACCTTTTTTCTCTACAAAACATAATTCTAGGGGTCAAGGATTAGGATTGGCTATCGTACATGGGATTATTCAAAATCATAAAGGCAAAATTGATGTGAAATCTGAAATTGGTAAGGGAACAACAATATCTATCACAATACCAATAATTAAGGCTTAACAAGAGAATACAATGGCAAAAAAGATTTCAATTTTAGTTGTCGATGACGAAGAATCGGTTAGGGATTCGTTATACAACTGGTTTAAGGAAGATGGGTATCGTGTTGATTGCGCCGAAAGCGCAAAGGTAGCCTTGGCTATTCTCGAAGCTGAGAGCTATGATATTGTTCTTGCTGATATTAAAATGCCAGGCATGGATGGGCTTGAGATGCTCCGTAGGATTAAGGCTCTAAAAAAAGAGACAATCATTATCGTTATGACTGCCTTTGCTACCGTTGATACTGCCGTTCAGGCGTTGAAGGATGGTGCATTCGATTACGTTACTAAGCCATTCGACCCAGATGATCTTTCGCATTTGGTTCGTAATGCGTCAAAGCAAATTGCTTTGGTTGAGGAGAATGAGGTACTGAAGGTAAAGGTTGCAACCCTCGAGAATGTTGAGGATTTGATTGGTGCCAGTGAGGTGATGCAAAGGGTATTGAAACAAGTTGAGAGCGTTGCACAATCCAATTCATCAGTTATAATTACTGGTGAAAGTGGTACTGGGAAGGAGCTAATTGCAAGAGCAATACATTCAAATTCGCCTCGAAAATATTTTCCTTTGGTAAGTGTGCATTGCGGTGCATTAACAGAGAGCTTGTTGGAAAGCGAGCTTTTTGGTCACGAAAAAGGCGCTTTTACAGGTGCTGTTTACAACCGCAAGGGTAGATTCGAGATGGCCGATAGTGGCACGATTTTCCTCGATGAGATTGCAACCATCTCGCCCAAAATGCAGATTGAATTACTTCGCGTTTTAGAAACAAAAAGCTTTATTAGGGTTGGCGGAAATAAAGAGATTTCGTCGGATTTTAGGGTGATTTGTGCTACCAATAAAGATTTAAAAAGTTTAGTGGCTGAAGGAAGTTTTCGCGAAGATCTTTACTATCGTCTAAATGTAGTTAACATTCATGTTCCACCGTTACGCGAACGGCAAGGCGATATCCCTTTGCTGGTTGATTATTTTATCAAAAAGTTTTGCATATCGATGAATAAGTCACTTGTAACCGTTGACGCTCCAGCTCTGCGCCGCTTGGAAGAGTATCAATTTCCGGGTAATATTAGGGAACTCGAGAATATGATCGAAAGGGCAATTGTGATTGGTAACGGCAAAAGAATCTTTCTTAAAGATCTCCCAATCGAAAAAGGCTATATCGAAAGCCCATACGAGAGCCTCGATGAAAACGAGAAAAACCATATCGCTCAGATGCTTAATAAGTATAATTGGAATATCTCGCGAACAGCCAAGGCGCTTAAAGTTGATAGGGTAACCCTTTATAATAAGATTAAAAAATTCGATATCAAGCCCGATAAGTAGAACAACTCCTTGTATCTACTGGCTGCTGAATACTAATTTTTTAACCCCCTTCAATGAGTTTGCCGTATATTACATTGGTTTCTTTTGGGCACTTTAAGAATGATTTTCTTGAGAGGTTGGTTAATGGTGTTTCCAATGAATTCCAAATACAGGTGAGGTTGAAAGAAGGGTTAATCGATTTAAGCGATTATTACGACCCCGTTCGGAGACAGTACAAAGGAAATGAACTATTAAAAGAGGTTGAAACTCGGTATTCATTCGATTCAAATAAAACCATAGGAATTTTCAATGTCGACCTTTTTATTCCTATTCTTACCTATATATTCGGACAGGCTCATTTAGGAGGTAATACAGGAATTGTATCAATTTATAGGCTTAGTAACGAGCGGTATGGCATTGATGCCGATGAGAATGTTTTACTCGAACGAGCCATTAAAGAGGTTATTCATGAGCTAGGTCATACTTTTGGGTTAATACACTGCCACACCTCAACCTGCGTAATGCGTTCGAGTACATACGTTGAGGATTTGGATCAGAAAAGTATTAATCTTTGCATTAATTGTAAATCAGCAATAGTTTTGTGATAATTTACCTGTTTAGGTAATTGCTTAGGTGAGTTTGCATATCTAAGTGTACCTAATATATAGAATAATTCGTTTTTTTTCAATTTGATACCAATGGATTTCTAGAAATAGAATATTTCAATATATTTGAATTAAAACCATAAGGTTATCTGATGTTAAAGCGAAACTATCTTGTTTGTTTGGTGAGTTTTTTCAGCGTTTTTAATCTCTATGCACAAAGTTATAACTTTGTGAGGTATGGAATTCGCGATGGGCTTTTACATTCATTGGTTACAGGTATTACTCAAGATAAACGAGGCGATTTATGGATGTCTACCGGTGGGGGACTTTGTCGATTTAACGGGATTGAATTTAAAAACGTTACTACAAAAGATGGCCTCAACTTTACCCGCTTAAACTGTGTTGCAGCCGATGACGATGGCAATATATGGGTTGGATCGTCAAAAGGAATAAATATTATAGTTGGGAAGTTGGTAAGGTCAGTTAGGGATTCTCTAATTAACGATGAAGTGTTTGCCATTTCCTCGGCAGGTAAATCAATGGTATGGGCGCTGACCAATAGCGGATTATTTAAAGTTAGCTATAGTAACGACTCGTTTTATGTTAAAAAAATAAAGACACCCTCTTTCAAATCGCAATCAATATCGCAAATTTTTCAGGATCGAGTACTTACTAGCTTTATTTTTCAATCCAAAACAGGTAAAGTATTGTATGGTAATAATGGCCAGCTGTATAGCATAATTGACGATAAGTTAACTCCCATAAAAACATTTTCAGTTCGTAAAATCAATTCAGGCTGTGAACTTGCCGATGGTTCAATTCTTTTGGGTAGCAATAAAGGGCTTTTCAAACTATCTGGCGATAGCATTAATCCTTTTAAAAACCCATTAATTGATAAAGTAAGTGTGAGAGATTTGTGTTTTGATGGACAGAAAATATGGCTTTTAGGAAAAGAGCTAAACGATGAAAACTCCGAAACTTATTTGTATTCAATCGATCCTAGCAATCCAAACTATTCATTGAAAGTTGGTAAAAGAAATGGCTTAACTGAGGAGCCAACTCAATTGGCATTGGATCATGAAGGTAATGTTTGGACAACATCAAACAACGGCATAAGCATTCTTAAACCAAACCCTTTTGTGGCTTACACAACATCCGATGGATTGATTGGAAACAAAATTTGGGGAATTTATCGTGTAAAGGATGGTAGTTTATATGTTGGTACTATAGGCGAAGGGCTAACTATTATCAAGAATAATCGCTATTACAGGTACGATAAAAAGAATGGGCTACCTGATAATTATGTTGGAAGAATATTTCAAAGTAAAAATGGAGTAGTTTATGTGGGCACGAGTAATGCCGGTCTTTGTAAAGCAGAGTATAATAGTGGTTTAGATAAACATACCTTTACTCGTTTACCTATAATGTTAGGCACTAAACTTCGTATCGACGATGTTATTGAGGATAAGCAGAATATTCTTTGGGTTGCTACAAGTAAAGGGCTTTTCTTTTCAAAAAACAGAAAGGATTTTAGCCGACTTCCTCTCTTTAAAGGTGATACAGGCCAGGTGTTTCTGCAAAAATTATTGATTGATTCTTTGCGGAATATTATGTGGATTGGTACCCGCTATAATGGCTTATTTATTAAG
>JBPXJX010000079.1:0-1089 GCA_051715525.1 Bacteroidales bacterium | reverse complement strand
GTGTATAATCAGGTCGACGTTGAAAGTTGTAAGATGCTGCAATCTGGGTTCGGGGACTGTACTTCTTAATAAATTGCCTGCTAGCAAAAGGGCTCAAGAATTTAGGTAAACTTAGTCCAACAGAACCTCCCAATTCAACCGAATAACGAAAATTGAAGTTCCCCACACTCTGATTTTTCTGAACTGTTTCAACTAAACCTCTTAACTTAACATCGAATATTTCGGCTCCTTTGAAAAGATTTTTATGCTGATACCCTAAATTACCCTCTGCCCCAAATGCCCCAGCAGTGTTAGTCCCTACAAATTCAGCTTGGTAGCTCTGTAGTGTATGTGGCGAAAGCTGTATGAAACAGTTTAAAAGTCCTGTTTCAATGGAATCGCTCTTGGAAGGTTCATCAAAAAGCAAGATTTTTTCACGTTCTTTCTTATTGTCATTTTGGGGCTCTTCTGCAAAAAATATATTTACCATTCGATATAACCTTAATGCATTGATCCCGTTTTGGGTACGCTGAACAATGTCATCGGAATATATGAGTCCTGATCTAATCTGATTAGCCTGGTCAAGAACCTTAAACTGTATGCCGGGATTACCCGAATAGATATAATTTAATCCATTGAATGATGTAGTGTCAATTTTAGATTCTCCAGATA
Source organism: Bacteroidales bacterium (assembly GCA_051715525.1). Lineage (GTDB taxonomy): Bacteria > Bacteroidota > Bacteroidia > Bacteroidales > Tenuifilaceae > UBA8529. The sequence goes on along the minus strand of JBPXJX010000079.1, from coordinate 438 downwards.
GATTTGATCTTCGAGGATTAAAGTTGGGAAAAAAGTATACTTTGTTAATCTTATACTTTAAATAGTTCTCTGTTAACTTTTCCCCATTATCAGATGTTTTGACCCTATTCTTAATGTTTAGCTGTAAATCAACGTTATGGCTCCCCAACGACGTATCAGCATCATACGTTACATTTGCTTTTGAAAAGAAAAAGTACCCATTATTTTTTAATTGAGATTGAATTCGAACCCGCTCTTCTTCTAAAACATCTGTATCTAAAGGCTTACTTAACTTTATTAGTGAATTTAAACTATCTGCCTTAACAAGTCTATTAATAATAGTATCCTCAATCACAAACCGAAAAAATTTTATTCGATAGGGCTCTCCTGCTGAAATAGAATAAGTTACATCTGCCTTCTTTTTCTTGTAATCTATTGATTTATTTACCGTTGACTCGT
>JBPXJX010000078.1:0-2506 GCA_051715525.1 Bacteroidales bacterium | reverse complement strand
AGAAAAACTTGAAGGAAAGACTATCAAAGTTTAATGGAGTTAAATCTGAGAATATTTTCATCGGAAATGGAAGCGATGAGGCGATTGATCTTCTAATGAGATGCTTTTGCAATCCGGGTGTCGACTCAGTTGTTATCTTCCCTCCTACTTACGGGATGTATAAGGTTTGTGCCAATATCAATGATATAAAAATTATTGAGCAGCCCTTGGATGCAAACTTTTGCATCGACTTCGATGGATTAAGTAATATAGATTACAACAATGCTAAAATTGTTATTATCTGCAATCCAAATAATCCAACTGGTAATGCACAGAATAAGGGAAAGTTATTGAATTTCATCAAAGGTTTCAATGGAATTGTTGTTGTCGATGAGGCCTACATTGATTTTTGCCCTGAAGAGAGTTTAGTGGATAAACTTTCAGAATGCCCTAACCTTGTTATCCTTCAAACCCTATCCAAAGCATGGGCTTTGGCAGGAGCAAGAGTTGGAATTGCAATGGCATCCAAGGAAATTATTGATGTTTTATCAAAAGTGAAATATCCATACAACATTAATAACCTCTCGATAACAATTGCAGAAAAAGCTCTGGATAAGGAGAAGCAAGCAAAGATTTATATAGATGAAATTTTAGACGAAAGGGAAAGATTGATGAAAGTGTTGTCAGTTCTACCATCAGTACTGAAAGTTTATCCATCAAAAGCAAACTTCATCCTTGTTAAAACCCAAGATGCTAATTTATTTTACAAATATCTTATTGAGAATGGCATTGTTGTTCGTAACCGTGATTCAGAACTTGGATGCAAAGGATGTTTACGCATTACAATAGGCACCAAAAGAGAGAATGACAACCTAATTGATATCTGGAAACAATACTCACCCACACAGACAACAATCAACCAACAACAATCAATCTAAAAATGCAACCAATACTATTTATAGATAGAGATGGCACTCTAATTAAAGAGCCTTCAGATTATCAAATCGACTCGTTTGAAAAACTGGAGTTTTTCCCGGGTGCTTTAACATGGCTCTCAAAGCTTATGAAAGAAACGAACTACCGACTGGTAATGGCTACCAATCAGGATGGACTTGGAACTTCTACGTTTCCTGAGGAAACGTTTTGGGGACCACACAATCTACTCTTAAAGGCGCTTGCCAACGAAGGAATCGTATTTGATGAAATTCTTATAGATAGGTCATTCGAAGGGGATAATAGTCCGAATCGAAAACCACGAACAGGTTTAGTCAACAAGTTTCTTGACGGAAGCTGGGATATAGAGAATTCATGGGTTATTGGGGATCGATTAACCGATGTTCAGTTTGCTAAGAATATTGGTTGCAAATCAATATTAATCTCTCCAAATCCCAATAATGATGCTAATTTCACTACTATGAGTTGGGAAGAAATATATAATTATCTAAAACCCAAACGAAAGGCTTTTATATCCCGAAAAACAAACGAAACAGATATCCAAATAGCTATTAACCTTGATGGTACTGGAGTTTCTAAAATTGATACAGGGCTTGGATTTCTGAACCATATGTTGGATCAATTGGCTAAGCACTCAGGCTTTGATATTGATATCCAGAGTAAAGGTGACCTGGAAGTCGATGAACACCACACAGTAGAAGATATTGCTATAACACTTGGCGAAGCAATTAAAAATGCTCTTGGCGATAAGCGAGGAATAAATCGCTTTGGGTTTTGCTTACCTATGGACGAAAGCCGCGCATTGGTTACCCTTGATTTAAGTGGCAGGCCATATTTAGTCTGGAATGCAATATTCAATAGAGAGAAAATTGGCGATGTTCCTACAGAACTTTTCAAACATTTCTACTATTCAATTGCATACTCAGCAGGAATTACGATACATATCGAGGCTAATGGTGATAACGAGCATCATAAGATTGAGGCAATCTTTAAAGCATTTGCTAAATCACTAAAACAGGCAGCAATAAAAGATGGAAATAGTTTACCAACAACAAAAGGGATGATATAATGGAATATTGAAATGCTGGAATATTGAGAAAGCATATCAATTCAATTTTAAACATAGCAACAATGAATATAGGAATAATTGATTATGGAGCAGGAAATATAGCATCAGTAAAAAATGCTTTAGATAATATTGGAGTAGAATCGTTCTATTCAAGCAGTCCAACTAAATTAAGTTCAGCCGATAAAATAATTTTTCCAGGTGTTGGTCATGCCAAAGCAGCCATGAACAAGCTGAAAGAGTTTAAACTCGAAGAGTTTATTGCAAATACAGACAAACCTTTGCTTGGAATATGCCTTGGCATGCAACTTTTAGGCAAATACTCGCAAGAAGGCGAAACGGAAAGCATTGGTATATTTGACTTTACAGTTGATAGATTTGATATTAAACTAAAAACGCCACATATGGGTTGGAACAGCATTAGCCATAATGATTCAAGATTATTTAATAGAATTCAAAATAATGAGTGGGTATACTTTGTCCATAACTACTATGTTTCAAACTCAA
>JBPXJX010000077.1:0-1918 GCA_051715525.1 Bacteroidales bacterium | reverse complement strand
ATTAATATGTTCAAATGTTAAGGATAGTTTTTGCATCAAATCAACTAAAGGGGTTTATTACCCGTTATCAAAAAAATGGGTGGGCAAAGGTGGAAAGGTAACTTGGGCTCGCTCAAAATATCCCGAGTCAGATATTTATGCAAATCTTCAGAAATATAGAATCAACCTAAATGAAAATAACTACAAAGCTGACTCTGCCTTATTTATAAATAAAGATTACTTTACAAAACCAACATTAGGCCAACTTTCTGATTGGCTTATAAAAGATTATAAACCAGATAACATCCCTTATCCCGAATTTCAATCGTACGATCAATGGTTCAAGATTAAAGACTTTTTCAAAAATGTCGATTACGAAGGCGGTTTTACCATGCGAGGTTCAAAACTAATTGGAACTGGCGGAAAAACAAAACTTGCAACTATTATTATCCGACGTAACGACAAGGAATTCCTTAGGGTTGAAGGCAATATTCTTATTTTCCAACGCAAGGTTATTAACTCCGAAAAAGCTCGAATTCGCTTTAAATTCGATAATGACTCCCTTTTTCATGTTGGACTCACATTTAGCTATAGCGACTTGAATAAAACGGTTTCAATATCATCTAACGAAAAACTTTTAACCCAAAGTCCTTTTAATAGCACTTACCATAAACTATCCATCACTTCTAGCCAGTTAACATGGAAAATAACCGAAAATAAAATCACTTTTGGTGGCTCAACAGGATCATCTTTTAACCGGGCAAATTTTGAATCGGCGAACTTTTTTAACGAGCAACGGTTCGATTACATGATGGGCCCTGACGAGCAGCATCCGCTATTAGCCCTCTCAAACTATGCACGAAAGGTTAAGAGCAAGTATTTCCTTGGCGAGGATATGGCCAGATATCTTCGAAAATCGGTTGAGCAAGTTCGAATAGAAATGATGAAAATTGCTGTTCAGGGTTATATTTACTACGATTTTAATACCGATGAAATACAGATAACCCCAAAACTCTACGATGCAATTAAAGCCCGAGGGCAACTAATCGATTACGATGTTATAAACTTTAGCTCACAAACTCAAGGTAATACTCCAAATGCTTCGCTTGATCTAAATACAATGGATATGCTTATCAATGGCATTGAAAATATATCAGTAAGCGACTCGCAAAATGTTAAAATATACCCAGCAAAGCAGCAGGTTACAATGAAACGAAATCGTAGTTTCTCATTTGGAGGAGCTATTCGAGCGGGTATGTTTAACTTTACAGGCAAAAAATTTGGCTTTGACTACGATAACTTTAAAATCTCACTTGATGATGTAGTTAACCTTAACCTCGATTACAAAACCAACAAATTCGATGCGCAGGGACAACGAATGCTCAGCTCCATTGCAAATACCTTTGAAAAAATAAAAGGAGATATTCTGATTGATAAACCCGATAATAAATCGGGTTTAAAAAAGAACAAGGGTTACCCAATATTCAATAGTACTGATACTTCTTTCGTATACTACGATGACCCTTCAATTTATGGTGGTGTTTATAAACGCGACAGCTTTTACTTCGAGGTAAAACCTTTTAAATTCAGCAATCTTAACGGGTTTGAACAAAAAGATTTGAATTTTATTGGACTTCTTCATTCTACAAATATTCTTGCACCAATTACTGATACGCTATCGCTTCGTCCCGATAACTCGATGGGATTTGTAAGACAAACACCACCCGAAGGTTTTGCACTATATCAAGGGAAAGGAAGAATTTTTAATAAAATTGATCTAAGTAATCGGGGCTTAAGAGCTGATGGGGAAGTGAAATACATCACTTCAAAAACAGTATCTAGCGATTTTTATCTTTTTCCCGACTCCATGCGAACAACTTCAAATCAATTCGACATAGCACAGCAACTTACCGGAATTCAGTACCCAATTACACATGGA
>JBPXJX010000076.1:0-2451 GCA_051715525.1 Bacteroidales bacterium | reverse complement strand
TTTAATCACTTTAAACCAAGATTTGTTATTGTCGATTCTTCTGTATCAAAGCATAAGGCAACTGAGTTGGCGCTAAAATGCAAAATAAACGGAATCCCATGCTATATCGTTTCAACCAAAGGCGCATTTATAAAGAAATATAGTTAGGTTATTAAAAAATAGTTTCCAAGGTAACACCTTGGAAACTATAATATCAGTCAACTATTATTTTTAAAAGTTCAAGTAATAGTAAATGTTTTTATTTTTTTAAAGACCAGCCAGTCTTTAATCCAATGACAAAGTAAACAAGTCCAACGCTACCAAAGGCAAAGATAGTATCGCCAACTATGCGTAACCACCTTAGTGTTTGCATACCAGGTTCTTGCATAAACTCCATTGAACGGGCATACCAAATACCATGATCAACAGAAGCAATCGTTTGCTTAATACCAACTGGCAAAATGCTTATCGATACCATCAAAATCAGACCTATTTGGAAACACCAGAATGAATATTTGAGGATTTTATCGTTCCAATCATCCTTAATGGTCATGCCTCGAAGCGAGAATAGCATCAAACCAATACCTAGCATTCCATAAACACCAAATAAAGCAGTATGGCCATGAACAGGAGTTAAGTTCAGCCCTTGCATGTAGTACAATGCAAGCGGAGGGTTAATTAAGAATCCGAATACACCTGCTCCTACTAAATTCCAGAATGCAACAGCGATAAAACTGTAGATTGCCCATTTATACTTAACCATCCAAGGTGTTGTTTTGGTTAGCATGTAATTGTGCCAAGCCTCAAATCCCATAAGAACAAGAGGAACTACTTCCAGCGCGCTAAACGAAGCACCTAAGGCGATTATAGACATAGGAACACCTGCAAAGTAAAGGTGATGGAATGTTCCAATGATACCTCCTAATAGGTAAATGATTGTTGCAAATAACGAACCCATAGTGGCTCTCTTGATATTTAGTAAACCAAGTTTTACCAAAACAAAAGCGATAACAGTAGTTGCAAATACCTCGAAAAATCCCTCAACCCAAAGATGAACAACCCACCAACGCCAGTACTCAGCAACCGAAAGGTGCGTTTGACGACCAATCATCAAAGCTGCACCGTAAAAGGCAGCAATAGCAATTGAAGAAATGGTGAATAGAATTAATAGGTTTCTACTTTCCGATTTAACTTTTAGCGCTGGTAACAATGCGCGAATCATTAAGAAAAGCCATATCAATAGTCCACCAAACAGAAGAATCTGCCAAAATTTACCTAAATCAATATACTCGTAACCCGAATGTCCAAAGTAGAAATTCTGAACCAAACCTAGCTTTTGCATTATACCTAACCATTCACCTGCCATTGATCCAAGAACAACAATTAGCAAGGCTCCAAACAGAACGTTAACCCCTAATCGTTGATATTTGGGTTCGACGCCAGATACAGCAGGCGCAATAAATAGTCCAGTTGCCAGCCAAGCCGTTGCTATCCAGAAAATGGCTAGCTGAACGTGCCATGTACGCGAGATTGAGTATGGAAGAATTGAATCGAGCTTAAGGCCAAAGAAACCATTACCCTCAACACCATAATGAGCGGTTACAATACCCGTTATTACCTGAAGTAAGATTAACCCTGCAACAATCCAAAAATATTTTAGAGTTGCCTTCATCGAAGGCGTTGCCTGAAGATTTATAAGTGGATCGTTTTCTGGGTATTGCTCTACACCTGTTTCTACATCTTGATTTTTAGCATAGTAAAATCCAAGTAATCCAATGCCTAAAAGCAGCACCACTATACTAAACATTGTCCAAAATAAATGACTGCCAGTTGGGTGATTCCCAACCAAATCGTCGCCAGGCCAGTTGCTTGTGTATGTAATATCTTTACCTGGTCGCTCAGTTACGCAAGCCCATGCAGCCCAAAAGAAGAATGCGTTCATCTTCTGCATGCTTTCATTATTCTTGATTGTATTTTCAGGAATTGCATACGCCAAACGTTCATTTTCTTGCTCTTTCCCGTTTGTAAATAGACTTCTGTAATACTCAGCATTCGACTTGATTGCTTTAGCGCGCAGATCAGAAACCACAATGGATTTTGAAGCATCGCTATAACGATTTGTACGCAAATCTTTTTGGAGTAGCGCTTTGAAGTAAGCCTGACGCTCTGGACTTAACTTATCATAAGGAGTTGAATCCTTTTCCATTGCAAGCGCATCCAAAATATAAACCGCTTCGCGGTGAAGCCAATCGGCCGACCAATCGGGCGCAACATAGGCTCCGTGTCCCCACACTGTTCCTACCTCTTGCCCTCCAATCGATTGCCATACGCTTTGGCCATCTATTATTTCTTGAGCAGTAAAAAGTTGCTCACCACTCTCGCTTACTACTTTATCGGGAATAGGTGGTTTTTGCAAATAAATCTCGTAACCAAAAATTCCAAGAACGGAAAAGCAGCCCACCAAGATCGGAA
>JBPXJX010000075.1:0-13335 GCA_051715525.1 Bacteroidales bacterium | reverse complement strand
TTTAATCGAAACGGTTATTCCGTTCGCCGATCCAAACGATTACACCATTGTAAGTGAGAACACTGATGTAGTTTCGATTGTAGGTCAATTTAGAAATTCGATGAAGAAGGGGAATTACCTGCAGGCAATATTGATAACAGCAAATGGTCAACCAAACAGCCCATTAACAGGAATCCTTACGCCAAGCGATTTACCAAGTTTAATGGAGCTTATTTAGACTGAAGACGCTAGATTTCAGATATCAGACAATATTGAAAAGATTAATTACCTAAAAGACTGTCAACTAAAAACTGTCAACTCTCAACCAAAATGAGTACTCCATATTTCTCCATAATTGTTCCCACGTTCAACCGTCCCGACGAGGTTGACGAGTTGATGATGAGCCTTACAAAGCAAACCAACAAGAATTTTGAGTTAATCCTTGCCGATGGCACACCCGATGAGAAACTTGTTCCTATTATAGAAGGATATAAATCAAAATTTGATGTTCAACATTTACATAGGCCATACCTTGGAATCAGCGACTCGCGCAATCTTGGCTGCCAGCATGCCAATGGGCAATATTTCATCTTTTTAGATTCAGATTGCGTTCTGCCCGAAACCTACCTCGATAATGTTCTGAAAGGGTTAACCGAAAACAAGTTTGATGCCTTTGGTGGCCCAGATGCTGCCGACGAATCGTTCACTCCGCTCCAAAAAGCCATTAGCTACTCAATGACATCAATACTAACCACCGGAGGGATAAGGGGTAAGAAAAATCATGTTGGACAATTTCACCCACGAGGATTTAACATGGGGATATCGAGAGCTGTTTTCGAAAGAACAAATGGCTACTCAAGCCTTAAATGTGCCGAGGATATTGAGTTCAGCATCAGAATAATTAAACTTGGATTCAAAACAGGGCTAATTCCCGAGGCTTACGTTTACCATAAAAGGAGAACTTCTTTCAAGGCCTTCTTTCGTCAGGTATTCAGATTTGGTGCAGCTAGAATAAATATTTACAAGCTCTATCCAAGCGAACTAAAGCTTACACACTTTTTCCCCGCAGCATTTTTAGTTGCATTCTCTATCCTTTTGCTTACCCCAATCGTTAGCAAATCACTATTTTTTGTAGGGTTAGGGCTATTTGCCTTTTATTTTCTGCTAATCTTTTTTGGGTCAACCTTAAAAAACAAAAGCCCCAAGGTAGGGCTTCTGTCAATATTTGCTGTAATTACTCAGTTTAGCGGTTACGGAAGCGGCTTTATAGCCAACTTTATTCAACTTCTTATTCTCCGAAGATCAAAACCTTTGGTTTAGGCTTTTAGACTGTAGGCTATAGGTTGTAGGTAGAAAAACTAATTACTGTCAACGGTCAACTATTCACTGTCAACCAATCTAGCACTCCTTCATCCTTGCTTCGTACTTATCGCCCATGCCCGATGAGTTTGGGTTGATGGTGCTTATAAGACATTGCTTAATAGCATGGAAGCATAGAAGGTGTAAATCCTCGGTCATCTCCATATCGTTAACCGGGATGTGAACGCAAATATCAACCAAAGATTTTGCTTTACCTCCAGAGAATCCAACCAAAGCAACAGTTTCAACCTTTCGATCTTTTGCCTCTTTAAGTGCTCTTAGTACATTCTCAGAATTTCCGCTGCCCGATATGCCAATGGCTAAATCGCCGGGTTTGATAAAATTCTTAAGCTGCTCAACAAAAATATCATCGTACGACATATCGTTGGCAATGGCCATTAGACCAGGAGTATTATCGCTTAGGCAGATAATTTTTAAACGCTTATCCATGCCAAGGGTTATGGCTTTTAGGTAATCGCCAGCAACATGCGAAGCGGTAGCTGCGCTACCTCCGTTGCCAAATACATAAATCATCCCGTCGCGCTTGTAGCATTCTGCAATTGCATTTGCAGTTGATTCTAATTGCGAAGCATCAATCCTAGTTAGTACATCGCTAACCTGCTTGAAATAATCGTTATAGTGTTTAAGCCCACTCATCGCCAAAGTAAATTAATTTTGTTCCTTCTAAATCAAATTTAAAATCGAAATGCCTTGCTGGCATTGCTTTTATTAACGCTTGCTGCTTCTCTTTTGGACAGTAGAATAGCATAAATCCTCCGCCTCCTGCACCAAGTAATTTTCCGCCAGTAGCACCGTTTTTAATCCCTAACTGATAAAGTTCCGAAATATTGTCGTTGCTAATTTTTGAAGCCAATCGTTGCTTAAGCATCCAGTTCTGATGTAGTAACAATCCAAATTCATCGATTGTTCCCTTGTAAAGCACATCTTTTAGCTCATCAACAAGTGCAACCATATCTTTTAGCACCGAGAATTTATCGGCTTTTGCCATGTTATCCTTCTGCTCCACAAGAATATCGGATGCCTTACGGGCGTTGCCAATATAGAAAAGCACAAGGTTATCTTGCAGCTGCTGATAAACATCCTGCTTTAGGTAAAGCGGCTCAACTGTTACTGTTTCGTTAGCATTAAATCGGAAGATATTTAACCCACCAAATGCGGCAGCATACTGATCCTGCTTGCCAATTGGCTCTTTCAGGATATCAATTTCCATTTTACATGCTTGCTCCGCAAGCATTTCCTTCGATAAATATTCCCTTTTGATTGCGCTAAGATTGTGTAGCAAACCAACAGTAAATGCTGATGATGAGCCCATTCCCGTACCAGCAGGGATGTCGGCAATGGAACTAATTTCAACCCCACCCTTAATCTTAACCATTTTAAGCGCTTCGCGGATAATATCGTGCTTAAGATCCTCGATATTCTCAACGGTTTCGGTAATTGAGTATTTGGCTCTTATCTTATCCTCCTCGAAATACCGATGGGATGAGATGTACATGTATTTATTGATGGATGTGCTGAGCACAGCACCCTGATGCTTGGAGTAAAACTCCCGCAAATCGGATCCACCGCCTACAAAGCTTATTCTAAATGGTGTTCGGGTAATTATCATAATATTTTTTTAAACCGCAAAAGCACTAAGTTCACACTGAGTTCCACAGAGTATAAATTCCTTAGTGATTCTTTTGTGGTTAAATTATTAAACTACAATATCTGCAAAATCAACATCCTTATCAATTAGCATATTCTCATCCTTTAAGCGTGACTCGAAAAGGTAGAATATTTCGCTTTCTGTTTTTCCTCGCCAGTGGTAATAATCAAAGAAACGTTGTTTGTGAACTTCAGGATCAATTTTAACAAACATCTTTAAATGTACCAAATCTCTTACTTCGGGCATCGAAAGGGCAACAACTCCATCGAGAATAATAATGTCATGGTCAGTTGGATTATATGTAACTTCCTCGTGTACTGCCATTGGATCAATTGAATAACCGGGAGCAACAACTGTTTCGCCTTTGATTAATGCCTTCAAGTCTTTTGTTAGCAAGGGTTTTTGAAATCTATCAAAAACATTCATTGTATTGGTTCGTCGAAACTCTGGTAAAATCCACTTATCTAGCTGAACAAGCAATACCTTTTTACCCAGCTCTTCAAAATGTAGCTGAATACTCTTACTCAATGAGCTTTTTCCTGAGCGAGACTTCCCGCCAATAGCAATAATAAAGGGTTTTACATTTTTACTTACATATTTACGTACTACATTATCAGTAATGCCTTTGTAAGGATTATCAATAATAAAATCAACTGCATCGGTAATGCTTTCAAACCAAAAATCGGGATTTAGTTTGCTTGTATGGTTGCTGCGTCCTGTTCTAACTGCAATGGTTCGGCAACCAGCAGCGCGCCCTGCCTTGATATCCCTATCAGAATCACCAACCATCCACGATTTTTTCAGGTCAATATTGTATTTCTCTGCGGCAGCAAGGAGCATTCCTGGTTTAGGTTTACGACAGGTACATTCCTTTTTGTAGAGCACATTCTCGCCCGGAAATCCGCCATCGGGGTGGTGGGGGCAAAAGTAGATATCGTTAAGATAAGCACCATGTTCACCAAGTAATGCCTCCATTTTATTATGTATAATCTTTACATCATCGTAGGAACAGAGGTTTCGGGCAACAACGCTTTGATTTGTAATAACAACTGATAAATAGTCGGATTGGTTAATGCGCTTTACAGCACTGGGAACATTCTCAAATACATTCAAATCCTCGTGACGCGAGATAAGGTCTGTATCCTCATTGATTACACCATCTCTATCGAGATAGATACATGGTCGTTTATGCTCATGGCTGAACCTTTCAATTTTTCCGCTTAAATAATCTGCGGTAACTTTCTCTAACCTCGATGGAGTACCCATATCTTTTAAGTACTCAGAGGTATTATAGCCATACATTAGAACTTTTTTACAGATATTTGGGAAAATATCGTGTCCAAAATCAGCCTTTTTACCTTTTTTAATATATCGAAGTAAGTCGGGGTTCATAATGTACAGGCCAGCGTTTACGAGATTTCTATAATACTTGCCTTCGGCATGGGGTTTTGAGTGAAATGCTGTAATGCGATCGTTGTCGTCCATCTCAACCAGATCACTATCTTGTGGGTGATCGTTGGGGTGAACAACGATGGTGCAATCACTGCCATTTTTCTTATGGAAATCTATAAGTCGTGTTAAATCCATATTAACCATCACATCGCCATAAAGGAGAATAAAATCTTCGCTAAGCACACCCTCCAAATCCTTTAACCCGCCTGCTGTTCCAAGTGGTTCACGCTCATTGTAATATGATATCCGAACACCAAAAGCGCTGCCATCGCCAAAATGCTGAATAATAGAGTCGCTCAAATGGTTTACCAAGAAGGTGATGTCTTTAATTCCATAGCTTTTGAAAAGTTCAACCTGATGCTGCAAAACGGGCTTATCGCCAATTGGAAGCATGGGTTTAGGCGTAAGGTGAGTTTTCTCGCCCAAACGTGTTCCTTTTCCACCTGCCAGAATTAATGCCTTCATTCTTTAATATTATGCTGTAAAGTAAGTGAATTTTCGATATAATTTAAGTGTTTTGTTTTTAGTATTTGGTGCTTTGCCTTGTCTCTTGTCACTTGCCGCTTGCCGTTTATTTAATCATTTCCACCAGTTTAGTCCTATTGATTATTGATACCTCTCTACGATCAACAGTAATTATCCCCTCATCCTGCATCTCAGCAAAAACTCGAGCTAGTGATGGACGGGTAACCCCAAAAAACTCGGCCAACTCCTGATGTGATTTCGGAAGCACAATGGTTTTCCCTGTATCGTTGCGCGAAAGGCTCAATAGGTAATGTGCCACCTTCTCCTTGATTGTCCTGAACGACAAAAACCAAAGCTTATTTGATAGGAATTGAGCCCTATTCGAAATGGCGTTTAAATAGTTTTTTAGAATTACATCGCTATGCTGTAGCATTCGAATAACATCGGGTTTGGGGATAAAAAGGATTTTACAATCCTCTAAGGCAATAACATCAACTGGGTAGCGATTTCGCTCGCCAAACAGGAACGCATGGGCTATTGGATGAGGTGCAAACATCTCTTCGATTTTCAAAATTTTTCCAGAAAAATCTACCATCTCACCTTTTACGCTGCCAGCAACCACAATACAAAGGTTATTCACCTCTTCCTCGCGCTGTGCTATGGTTTGACCTTTTGTAAACGATTTTACCGAATGGGAGATTTTACTGAAAATGGCCTCAACCTCTTGAGGGGTCAAGCCTCTGAAGAAAGGAGAGTTAGCAATTATATTGTACATTAATTACTCAAGTTTGATTTATAAGCAAATCTAAGAGATTTTTTTATAATCTACCTATAGTATTTAATCGCAATGTTCGCGATGCAAGCCTAAAGAGTTTAAACGCAAAGTTGCCGCAACGCAACGTTAGAAATCATATTCTTTTAACACAGAGTCACAGAACCACAGAGTTCAAACTTTCACCCTTTCTCATCAATCATCTCTCAAGTTCTCTGCACGCTTTGCGAAACCTTTGCGTACTTTGCGTTTTAAAGTCTGCTTAATAGTTTTTTTTTCTAAATAACGCCATATTTAATTATGTTTTTACCAATCTAACCCGTTGTTCAAAAGAATGAAAAAACACCCCTATTTCATCAAAAAATTAAAGTTAATTTAACGCCCTTAAACTAGTTACAGTCTATCTTTGTAACTACATGTGTTCAGAGTGCATAAAACTCATTACCAAAATATTAACTAAACATTAACGCCTATGAATTTTAAACATTTACTCAAAACTACCGCCCTTACCGCGATGCTGCTATTGGCAGGAAAAGTGGGTTGGGGGCAGGTATCATTAACAACTTTTGGAAGTGCCTATACACAAGATTTTAACACACTTGCCATTACAGGTACAACAAATGCTTGGACAGATAATTCTACTATTGCTGGTTGGTACTCTAATAGAACTGTATATATTGCTGATGATGGTACATCAAATTCAGGAGGCTTGCGTTCATATGGTACAACTTCTCAAACTGAGAGAGCTATTGGTGGAGTTGGCTCAAGCTCTGCTGCTGTAGTATACTATGGCTGCAAGTTTGTTAATAATACTGGAAGTATTATTACTTCTTTATTAGTTTCTTTTGATGGAGAACAATGGAGAAATGGGGGTAATACTTCAACTCAACCTTTAACTTTTTCATATCAAGTAGGTGCTACTACAATTACTGGTGGTACTTGGACAAATGTTAGTCAACTATTATTTACTTCTCCAATTGCTACTGCTACTGCTGCAGCCCTTGATGGAAATAATGCTTCAAACAGAGTTGCTGGGATTTCTTATACAATAACTGGACTAAATATTGCCAATGGGCAAGAAATTTGGATCAGATGGGAAGATATTAATGATGCAGGTAATGATCATGGATTAGCTATTGATAACTTATCAGTTACTGCTGTTGCCGACACTCAAGCCCCAACTTGGACTGCTACTTATCCAAAAACAGCTAACGTTGCTAAAACCAGTTTCGACTTGGTTTACAATATGAACGAAGCAGGAACTGCTTACTATGTTGTTTTAGCAAATAATGCTACTGCACCAACAGCTGCTGATGTGAAAGCGGGTACAGGTGCAACAATAAAAGGAAGCAAAGCTATTACTTCTGCAACAACAGATATTACTAGCACTGTTTCTGGATTAACTGCTGGTACCGATTATGATGTTTACGTTGTTGCCGAAGATGGAACACCAAATCTTCAAGCAGATCCTGTAAAAATTGATGTAACAACTGTTGCTCTTAGCACCGATGCGACCATTACTACATCTGCATCATATACAATTGACAATGGTGCAGAAACAATAACCAACGTGCCAGCATCCGAAACCCTTGCTGTTTTTGAAGGTAACTTAACACCTGCAGCCGGCGCTGGTTTTGAAACATATGAAGCTAATGGAACTACAGTTGCTACAGATCTTCAAACAGGATATAAAGTAATTGTTACAGCTGAAGCTGGAAATAAAAAGACTTATACAATTACAAAACTCGTTTCATTAAGCGCTGAAAAAGACATACTTACTTACTCTTTAGCTGACCAAACTGGTACAGCTACTATCAATAGCACAAATCACACTGTTGCTGTTGAGGTTGCTTACGGTATTAACAGAAATGGTTTAATTGCAACATTTACCCTTTCACCAAAAGCTTCTGCAAAGGTTGGAACAACTGATCAAGTAAGTGGGACTACACCTAATGACTTTTCTAGCGATGTTACTTACATTGTTAAAGCAGAAGATGCTTCAATTCAAAATTGGGTAGTAACTGTTACAAACAAAGCGGCAAGCACAGATGCTACTATTTCGTCAGGATCTTATACTGTTGATAATGGAACTGAAACGATTACAAACATTCCTTACAACGAAACCCTTGCTAACTTCGAAAGCAAGCTCACTCCTGCGGCTAATGCAACATTTGAAACATACCAAGCAAATGGGACAACTGTTGCCACCGATTTAGCAACTGGCTACAAGGTTATTGTAACAGCTCAAGATGGTTCAACCAAAAAAACTTATACTATCACTTTAAATGCTGCTCCTGCTGCAGAACTATTCATTTCTGAGTATATTGAAGGAACAAGTAGTAATAAAGCTATTGAGATTTATAATGGTACAGGAGGCAATGTTGACCTTTCTCACTATTCAATAAAGTTATTCCCTAATGGTGGAACAACAGCAACTCCTAATGAGGTATTATCTGGTATTCTTGCAGATGGTGAAACTTTTGTAATTGGGAATAGTAGTGCAAATGCAGCAATTAAAGCAGTTACAGATATATTCTCTACGGCAACATTTTTCAATGGTGATGATGCATTTGGTTTATATAAAGATGATGTTTTAATTGATGTTTTTGGCACTATTGGAAGTGATCCTGGTACAGGTTGGGCTATAGCAGGATCTGCAAACTCAACAGTTGACAAAACCCTTGTTCGCAAAGATGCAATAACGTTTGGTACAACAGTTTGGGCTACATCTGCTGGTACGGATGCAACAAACTCTCAATGGATAATTAATCCTACTGATAATACAACATTTATTGGTTGGCATAAAGTAAAAAGCAACGCAAAAGAACTTTTAACTTTTGATCTTTCAAGCAAGACTGGCCCTGCAGTTATTAACAATACTGCATACACCGTTGCAATTGAGGTTGCAAATGGAACTAATGTTACCACTCTTTCTCCAACTATTACCGTTTCTAAGCGTGCTACTATTTCACCTGCTAGCGGTGCTTCAACAAACTTTACCGCTCCGGTTGAATATACAGTTACAGCACAAGATGGTACAACACAGAAATATACCGTTACTGTTACCATTGCTCCAAGTGCTGATGCTACGCTAAGTGCCTTTACAATTAGCGGTCAAAGTATTTTTGCTTTACCAAACTTAAACGTTGCTGATATTGCCGATGCTGGTGCTACCTATTGGATGAATAGTGTTTCAACAGCAACTGGATTTGGTATTACCACAAACGAGCCAAACGCAACCGTTGAAGTTAAGGTTAATGGTAGTGTTATCGCCCCAGCAAACTATGCTACTCAAACATTTGCAAACAATGATGTTATTCTCGTTACTGTTACTGCTCAAAACGGTATTGCAAAGAAATACTATAAGGTTACTTTAAAGCAGAAACCAGTTGTTACAGTTACTTCTGGTGCTAATGGTTCAATTACACCAAGTGGAACTGTTGCTGTTGATTATGGCACTGACAAGTCATTTGATGTAACACCAAATGCTGGTTACCATATCGCTACATTAGCAGCAGATGGTGCAAGCGTTGATGCTGCATTAAACCTAACTAGTTACACCCATACATTTACCAACGTAACAGCCGATCATACACTTGGTGCTACATTTGCATTAACCAAGTATACTGTTACTTTCAATGTAACAACTGGAGGCAATCCTCTCGAAGGGGCTACATTAAGTTTAACTGGCTATGCAGATCAAACGACAGATGCTAGTGGTGTTGCTACCTTTACCGATGTAGTACCTGGAACAATTGCTTACTCAGTATCAAAAGATACCTATACTACTGTAAATAGTAGTGTAAATGTTGACGGAAATAAAACTGTACCTATTACCTTAAACCTTGCAGGTATTCCAAAATACACTGTAACCTTTACTGTTAAAGAGGGCGCTACAAACCTAGGAGGTGCTACTGTTACTCTAACGGGTTATGGTAACGCAACTACTGATGTTAACGGGGTAGCAACTTTTATCGATGTTGTTGCAGCAACTATTAACTATTCAGTAGAAAAAACAGGTTATGTTACTGCAAATGGTAGTGTTACAGTTGTTGATGCAAATGTTGATGAAGCTGTTAGCCTAACAAAACAAAAATTCAATATCACTGCTACTGCTAATACCAATGGAACAATTAGCCCATCGGGAAGCGTTGAAGTAATCTATGGTGAGAATAAGTCATTTGATGTTACTGCTGACGCAAATTACAAAATTGCTTCAATTGCAGTTGATGGCTCAAACATTAGCATTGCTGCCAATGCAACAAGCCACACTTATACATTCAATAATGTTTCAGCAAACCATACTATTGCAGCTACATTTGCGCTAAAATCGTATGCAATTGCTGCAAATGTATTGCCTGGTGGTGCTGGTAATATTAGCGGCGCAGGTAACTACAACCATGGTGCTTCAGTAACATTAACCGCCACAGCAAATTCAGGTTACAGCTTTGTAGAGTGGAGAAAAGGTAGCGAGCAGGTTAGCACAAATGCTACCTATACATTCACAGCTACTGAAGACTTAACCCTTGATGCTGTATTTGAGGTTAATGCTTCAAGTTTGGTTTATGAGGGTTTCAACTATGCTGTTGGGGCTGCTTTGCAAACTCAAACTGGTTGGACTCTTTCAAACACAGGAGATGACCTATTAATAGAAGAAGGTAGTTTAACATACCCTGGATTAAAACCATCAACTGCCAATAAAGTTACATTTGCTGGTGCTGGTATTGATGCTTATAAAGAATTCACCAATATTACAACTGGAACCGTTTACTATTCATTTATTCTTAAAGTAACTGATGTAAGTAGTGCAACCGAAGTTGCTGGAGGTTATTTTACAGGATTAGGTGCTGATAATACAAACTTTGGAAGTGCTGTTTGGACGAAGAAAAATGGCGAAGATTTTAATATAGGTATTTCTAACAGATCTAACACTACTCCTCAGTTCTCAACAAGCGCTTATCCTATTAATAAGGAGATGCTAATTGTTGTTTGCTACGAGATTGTTAACGGAACCGCTAATGATATATCTAAAATATGGTTCAACCCTTCACCTGCAACTTTTGGTTCAGGTTCAGCACCAGCTGCAGATATTACTATAACTAATACAACTGGCTCTGACTTATCAAGTGTAAAGACCTTCTTCCTTCGTCAAGACTCAAATACTGAAACACCAAATATTGAGTATGACGAGGCTAGGATAGGTACAACTTGGGCTGAAGTAACTCCTGCTATTTCAAGCAATCCTTATACAAGTGTAAGCGTATCATCGTTAGCTGATTTTGGCAATATAGTATACAATACTGTTGGTGCAGCAGAACAGAGTTTTGTTGTTGGTGGCTATAAGTTAACAAACGATATTACAATAAGTGCTCCTGCTGGTTTTGAGATTTCTCAAACCTCTGGTGCTAGCTTTGCGCCATCATCATCAATAACCCTAACTCAAACGAGTGGTGTTGTTTACCCAACTACAGTTTATGTAAGATTCCACCCAACTTTAGTTCAGGCTTATAGCGACAACATTGCTATTACATCGAATGGTACATCAAATAAGCAAATTGCTGTTACAGGAACTGGTATTGCATCTGATATAATTGCACCATCGTTCTTAACAGGTTATCCAAACTTTGCAAATGTTGGACCTTACACTTTAGATGTAAAAGTTAAAATTGACGAAGCCGGATTTGTTTACCTCCACAAAGTAATAAAGGATGCAACTGCTCCAACAGCTGAAGAGATTAAAGCTCAAGGTATGTTGATTGATGCTGTTGCTGCAAATACTGAGTACACTGCAAGTGTTACTGGTTTAACCGATAACACTGAGTACGATTTCTACTTTGTTGCTGTCGATAAGCAAGCTACTCCAAACGTATCTAGCATTGAGAAGAAGCAAGTAACTACGGCAACAATCCCAATCTTCACAATTGCTGATATTCAAACTCCAGCTAACGGAACTGAGGATAGCCAAAAACTTAACGAATATGTTACTACTACTGGAATTGTTTCGGCATTAAAGAATGGAACTAGCGGTCAGGAAGGATTCTTTATTCAGGATAAAGCTCAAGAATGGAGTGGAATCCTTGTATATTCCCCTGAAGTGGTTTCAATTGGTCAAAGCGTCACTGTAACAGGTAAGGTTGCTGAGGTATATGCTAAAACAGAGATATCGCCAGTAACAAAACTTGTTAAGGGAAGTTTAGGAAATACACCTTATGCTCCTATTACTGTTACTACTCAAAATGCTAACGACGAAAAGTACGAGGGCGTTTTGGTTAAGGTTACCAATGCAATTTGCCAAAGTGGTAGCGCAGGCACTTTCGTTGTAAGTGATGGCTCAGGAAACCTTACAGTATATAAAGGCATATTCGTTGATTTAGCTCTTGTGGCTACAAAGAAATATGACATTATTGGTGTAATTGACGATTATAAACCAACCTCTGGAAACAAAATATACGAACTTTATCCTAGAGGTGCTTTTGATATAACCGAAATTACAACTAGTATCGACGATAACTTTAACAGCAATTTAGCCGTTTATCCTAATCCATTCACCGATGAGATTAGGTTTAGTGGTGCCGAGAATGTTAAGCGTATTGTAATTACAAGTATTACAGGCCAAGTTGTTAAAAACGAGGTTGTTGATGTTAATGATCGTATTAGCACAAGCGAACTTAACAAAGGAATGTACTTTGTAACCTTTATAAACGATAAGGGTGAAAAGGCAACCAAGAAGATGATAAAGCAATAAGGTTTCATTTTTAATTAATAAGAAAAGCCTGCTAATTCAAGCAGGCTTTTCTTATTTGATGTCATTTGTCAGCCAATAAATTCTTTTCATCATTGTAAACAATCGTTTAATCAAATCCGTTTTTTTTGTAAGAGTGTGCGAAAAATGTGTATTTACAATATGTTTAGAGATGTTTTGTGCCTAATGGCTCATCGACATTGGCTTTAAAGATGATTTAGATCAGTGTTGAAGAAGGATTATTGAACATTTAAATGGATACATTTGTTGTGTAATTAATTTTCAATTTTTGCTTTTGGAATAGCATTTGTATACAACTAATAAAAAAACTATGGCTATGAAGAGAAGGATTTTTGCAATTATTTTAATTGCTGTAATTATGGGGGGTATGGCATCATGCATGAAGCAAACTTGTCCTGCTTATGCAACTACAAATGTTAAGGTGCAAAATAATAAAGGGTAACAATTTGTGATTTATATTTTTTTTGAATAATTTAGCACAGGACTCTCAAAATTGTAATTCGATGAAATCTAAAAGAAAATTATTTGCTATTCTACTGATACTGGTTGTTGTAGCGGTTGTTAGTTCATGTCAAAAGAAAACATGCCCTGCTTACAGCCAAGTTGTTACAAACTCAACTGAAGTAGCTAAAGCCTAACTTATTAAGGGTTGTATAGCCTAACTTTCTTAAGTAGCAGAGTCTACTTGAGAAAGTTTTTTATTTATATATACTATTCAAATTAATAGTTGTAAAGTTGGCAAATGGTTAGATTGAGATACATTACTTTGATTTTTTGAAAACGCTTTTTGGCAACTATAATAACTTTCAATTCTTCCTAAACTGCACCAAAATATAGTTCTGAATTTAATAATGAATAGATAGAAACTTGTTTTAA
>JBPXJX010000074.1:0-8127 GCA_051715525.1 Bacteroidales bacterium | reverse complement strand
TTACTTAACGCATGATTCGTGGATGCTCTTCATAATTTGGTGTAAACGAGCATCAACTTCTTCTCTAGTCCAGCTAAGTTTCATACCGTTTTGAGACATTTCAAGACCTGAAGTAGCAACACCACCAGCATTTGCAGCTTTACCAGGAGCAAATAATACTTTGTTGTGTAATAATACTTCAACAGCTTCTGGAGTACATGGCATGTTAGCACCTTCAGTTACACAGATAACACCATTCTTAACTAGCATTTCTGCATCAGCTTTACCAAGTTCGTTTTGAGTTGCGCAAGGCATAGCTACGTCAACTTTAACTTCCCATGGGCGTTTGCCAGCGAAGAATTTTGAACCAGCAAATTTCTTAGCATATGGCTCAACGATATCTTGGTTAGAAGCACGTAGGTCAAGTAGGAAGTCAATCTTTTCGCCGCTGATACCAGCTTCGTCATAGATATATCCATCAGGACCAGAAATAGTAACAACTGTACCACCAAGTTCAGTTACTTTTAAAGCAGCACCCCAAGCAACGTTACCGAAACCTGAAATAGCAACTCTTTTACCTTTGTAGCTAGTACCTTTGGTTGCAAGCATCTCTTGAGCAAAATAAGTAGCACCGAAACCAGTAGCCTCAGGACGGATTAATGAACCACCCCAGTTGATACCTTTACCAGTTAATACACCAGTATTTTCTTTTCTTAGTTTTCTGTACATACCGTATAGGAAGCCGATTTCACGACCACCAACTCCGATATCACCAGCAGGAACGTCAGTTTCTGGGCCAATGTGAGCTGCAAGCTCTAACATGAATGATTGGCAGAAACGCATAACCTCTGCATCAGAACGTCCTTTAGGGTTGAAATCGCTACCACCCTTTGCACCACCCATAGGAAGAGTAGTTAAAGAGTTTTTGAAGATTTGCTCAAAACCTAAGAACTTTAAGATTGAAAGGTTAACGCTTGGGTGGAAACGAAGACCACCTTTGTATGGACCAATAGCGTTGTTGAACTGAACACGGTAAGCTAGGTTAACGTGAATGTTTCCTTCGTCATCCATCCAGGGTACCTTAAAGGTAAAAATCCTGTCAGGCTCAACGATTCTTTCTACAATCTTTGCTGTTTCGAACTGAGGATTTTGGTTGTAGATTTCCTCAATTGACTCTAACACTTCGCGTACTGCTTGTAAATACTCCACTTCACCTGGGTGTTTCTTTTCAAGCTCGGTCATTAATTTTGTAACGTTCATTGCTTTAGTTTTAGTAGTAAATTACAAAAATTCTGTTTGTTATAATAAGTGATAATTATCTTTAAAATTGGAAGCAAATTTTGCCCTTTTTATTTAAATTACAAAGTAAATTGGTCATATTTATTTATGATATTAAACATTTTTATTTATCAGAAAAAGTTTATATTAAAATGTTATCCTGGTTTGAATATCACGCCCTTGTTGCTTTTCCCATCGATTTGAATGGTTAACTCCTTTTCAAAGGTAATACACCTTATATATTCGGTTTCGTATGAAGCTTTTTGAGAGTTTAGAAAAGCTATATCATATTTTCCATCATTGATGTAAGGGTTAATGGTAAGATAACCAACCCTAAATGATGTAAGGTTTTGAAAGAAATGAGTCCCTTGACTTGGATCTACCTTAAAGTTATCGAGACCTGATTCTACAATTACCCTAGCCTCTGATATTTGCGACCATTTAATTGGAACACCAAGCCATGGATCGCTGCTTCCCCAGCGTCCAGGACCAACAAGAATGTAGTTACGCTTTAAGTCGATATACTTTTGGTTAATAGCATCAACCTCTCGGGCAATATCCTTTGTGAATGCTGGGTTAAATTTATCGGGTTTGACATAAACAAAATCTTTGATATTGCTTATCATTCCATGACCTAACGCGGAGCGTGAGAAAAGCAATGCTTTTTCGCAATCAACATCATTCCATTTAAAATCTTCGGTTTGCTCGTTCTCAACGATTGGCCGTATTTGCAAAAAGTTGAATATCCTCGGGTAACCTTTTGGTGTATCTAGGTTTACGGCAAATTCTATCTCAATGGGGTTGTTCATCTCTTTTTGACCAACTTCGAGAAGTGTTTGTAGAATTTCGGCTAAAGGAAATGTATTGTGTCTTAGCACATTTGAGAAAGTTGCGAGTTTAATCCCATTTTCGTGAAATCCCTCTCTGATTAGCTGATTATGGTAATCGTAGGTTGAGG
Source organism: Bacteroidales bacterium (assembly GCA_051715525.1). Classification (GTDB taxonomy): domain Bacteria; phylum Bacteroidota; class Bacteroidia; order Bacteroidales; family Tenuifilaceae; genus UBA8529. Next base: position 5,912 of record JBPXJX010000074.1, on the reverse strand, counting down.
CAATTTGCTTAAAATCGGAATAATCGTAGGCATCTTTGATATCAAGTTTAAGAATATTAACTCCATCGTCAATTGAGGGGATGAATGATTCGGGGCGCATATCGAGAGCGTAAAACTGCTTCTGGGTTTGCCTTAAAGCCATTTCTGGAGACGAGAGTTGTAAAACTTTTTTTGGATATTTTGGGGAGAATCGTATACTCAATCCCCCATCAACGATAAGTTTTCCAAGTCCATATCCAATCGTTGCAATTCCTTCGCTTGCCTTCTCAGATCCTATAGGGTAGAAGTTTATTGAGCGAGCTACACCTGATAGTGTTGGGAAAAAAATACCTTTACGCTGATTACCACATACCTCTTGAATAACAATACCCATTTTCTCCTCATCAATTACATTCGAGGTGGCAGTCATATATGCTTTGCTTGCTCTGAAGTAAACCGATGCGTAAACGCTTTTTATTGCTTGGCAAATCATTCGAAACATCTCTTCAACATTATCAACCCTTGGAATCATATAAGTTGAGTAGATGCCCGCAAATGGTTGGTAGTGTGAATCCTCGAGTTTGCTCGATGAGCGAATTGCCAGCGATTGTTTCATTGATGCAGCTATAACTTGTAAATCGAGCTTTAGCTGTTCTGGGAGTTTTGCATCAAGGAAATGTTTTAATATCTCATCATCTGGGAGGTCGGAAAGAGCAACTTTGTAAAGTTTATTCTCTTCCATATACTCATCGAACAGTTCGGTGCTTATAACTACGGTTCTTGGTATGCTGATTGTTACATCTTCATATTTATCGAATAGTCTATTCTCTTTGATAAGTGAGTTAATAAAGGCTAATCCTCGTGCTTTTCCTCCAATCGACTCCTCTCCGATGCGAGAGAAAACCGAATATTCATCGAAACTGTTACGGTCGAATTGGGCTATAACTCCGCGCCCTTTGCTTAAACGGTATGATGATATGGATTGAAATATAAATCTCCGTAACTCTGATGCCGATTTAAAATCGCTTAATGATAAGGGTTTGAAAAGTTGAGCAATTGAGAATAGGGCACGAGCATTTAACCACTTGGAGATGTGATTCTGACTTGTGTGGTACGTAAATGAATCTTCAGGAACATCTTGAATTATTTGCTGTAGTTGCTGCAAGTCGGTTGCTCTACATAATTCTTTCATTGTCTTAGGATCGCGGAAGATGAAATCGCCAAAACCAAAGTGACTTATTACATAGTCGCGAAGCTCTATATTTAATGTTTTTGAATTTTTGCTTATAAAACCGACACCCAGCTCATCGGCAAATGCTTTATTTGATGTATCTGACGATTGAAGTAGAAAAGGCATATACGGATCTTCAGTTCGCACTACCTTGCAAAGATGAAGCCCCGCCCTAGTCTCTTTATCGCGCTTATTATCAATTTTGTAGCTAACATCTGAAATAAAGCCAAGCACATTGGTTTTGTACTTTTCATAAAAATTGATAGCATCCTGATAATTATTTGCCAATAAAACTTTTGGTCTTCCTCTCATTCTGAGCATCCGCTGGTGCTCGTTGAGCGCCTCTTTCATGAAACTTTGCGACTGACGGAAAATAATTTTATAAAGATTTGGTAGAAAACTTGAATAATATCTTACTGAATCCTCAACTAGAATTATAACCTGAACACCAATTTGTTGAATATCGTATTCGGCGTTCATTTTGTCTTCAATCAGCTTTATAATTGCAAGAAGAATATCTGCATTTCCAAGCCAGCAAAAAACGTAATCAATTGCACTTAAATCCTCTTTCTGAAGCCTAAGGGATACATCTCTCGAGTAAGGTGTAAGAACAACAATGGGAGTATCCGGATTTCGAGTTTTAAGTACCCTTGCCAAATTGAATGCATCCATATCGCTGATATTCAGCATTGTAATGATTAAATCAATCTGCTCCTCTTGAAGTATCGTTAATACTTCGCGTGCAGAGTGGGCTTGGATAAATACGGGAGGGTATCTAAGGTTAAGCGAAACGTACTCGTTAAAAATCTGCTCATCGATTCGGCCATCCTCTTCAAGCATAAAAGCATCGTAGCTACTACAAATGAGCAAAATCTTGTGGATACGCTTTTGCATTAGCTTATCAAAAGAGGTATCGCTAAAGTCGAGGTTAAGATTTATCTGAGAGTAAGGCATTTGCAGTTAAATTGAAAAGGTTAAAGATAACGGTTTTTGGCTTATGTAGATACAAAAAAAGAGGCGTGATTGTTCACGCCTCTTTCTTATTATTTGGATATTGTAATCTTATACATCCCAAGTTTCGCCGCTATTCAATAAATCGTCAACCGATTTAATTTTTGCAGTTTTCATAACCTCAAGAACTTGGTCGCGAACGTTATCGTCGTATGTTGTTTCCTTAACATTTCTGATAACACCAAGAGCAACTGGATATTCAGGGTAAGCCATGTTGGCAAGCATCATGTGTACACCTGGGTTAGCCTCGTATGCATCGTGGGTTAGGATATCATCAATGCTGAAACCACCTTGTCCGATAGTTACAACTTTTAGGCTTAGACCGCTTAGGATAAGACCTTTATCGCGATTTTTACCAAACACCATTTTTTCACCATGGCGAATTGTAATTACTCTATCTTCACGATTTTCTTTATCGGTAATTGCTCCGTGGGTTCTATCGTTGTAAATAACGCAGTTTTGCAAAATCTCAACAACCGAAGTACCATCGTGCTTTGCAGCTTCAACCATGATTTCTGATGTTAGCTTAACATCAACATCAAGCGAGCGAGCAAAGAATTTACCTTGAGCACCAATAACAAGTTCCCCTGGACGGAAAGGATGTTCAACAGTTCCGAATGGTGAGGTCTTTGTAACTGAACCTAACTTTGAAGTAGGTGAGTACTGACCTTTGGTTAACCCATAGATCTCGTTATTGAAAAGAAGGATGTTGATATCGATATTACGACGAACAGCGTGGATAAAATGGTTACCACCTATTGCAAGGGCATCGCCATCGCCAGTGATTTGCCAAACGCTAAGCGTTGGGTTAGCACATTTTATACCGGTAGCAATTGCCGAAGCACGACCATGGATACCATGGAACCCGTAAGTGTTTACATAGTATGGGAAACGGCTTGAGCAGCCAATACCCGAAACAAAAACGTAACGTTCGATATCGTAGTTAAGAAGGTGTGAAACCTCTGGAAGAGCTTTCTGAACAGCGTTTAGAATGAAATGGTCGCCGCAACCGGGACACCATCTAACTTCCTGATCGCTTTTAAAATCTTGCGGAGTATATTTAAAATTTTCAGCCATGATTATTTGCCCTCCAATACTTTGTTAAATTTATCAACTAGTTCAACAACGGTGAAAGGAAGTCCTTGTACCTTATTGAATTGCATATAATTAAATTCTTGGAAATTCATACGTAGGTAATTCGCAAATTGTCCCATGTTGAGTTCGCAAACAAGAATTTTCTTATAATTTCCAAAGATCTCTCTAACGTTCTTTGGAAGAGGATTGATATAGTTGAAGTGGCAAAGAGAAACGCTCTTTCCATTTTTGCGCATTTCTTGAACTGAAGTTAGCAAGTGACCGTAAGTTCCACCCCATCCAACAACTAGTAAATCGCCTTCTTTATCGCCAAATACTTCTTGTTGTGGGATAAACTCTTGAACTCTCTCAACTTTTGCAGCACGAACATCGGTCATGCGCTGGTGGTTCATAGGATCGTGAGAAACGGTTCCTTTTAAGAAGTCTTTTTCAAGACCACCAACTCTATGCTCTAACCCTTTTGTACCAGGTAAAGCCCAAGTACGTGCAAGGCGTTTTTCATCGCGAGCATAAGGCTGATATCCTTGAGTTCCTTCAGGAACAATTGGTGCCTTAATCTCTGGATAATCCTTCATACTAGGAATTTTCCAAGGCTCAGTACCGTTTGCAATATAACCATCGGTTAAAAGAACAACTGGGGTCATATGCTCAAGGGTGAGTTTACTTGCTATAAAAGCATAATCGAAGCAATTGCTAGGAGTACTTGCTGCAATAACAATCATAGGGCACTCGCCGTTACGACCATATAAGGCTTGGAAAAGGTCGGATTGCTCGGTTTTAGTTGGCAAACCAGTTGAAGGGCCACCACGTTGAACGTTTACAATAACTAATGGTAGCTCAGTGATAGTAGCCAAACCCATAGCCTCGCTCTTTAACGATAAACCAGGACCAGAAGTAGTTGTAACCGCGAAGTTACCTGCAAATGAAGCACCTATTGCGGTACAAATACCTGCAATTTCATCCTCTACTTGAAGCGTTTTTACACCTAAATCTTTACGTTTAGAAAGTTCGATAAGAATCTCGGTTGCTGGTGTAATAGGATATGATCCGCAGAATAGAGGAAGTTTTGCTTTCTCCGAAGCTGCAATGAAGCCCCATGCTACTGCTGTATTACCGTTAATGTTACGGTATTTTCCTTTTGGAATGCTTGTAGCAGCAGGGATATGATATGTATTTGGTATTGCTTGAATATTCGCTGCGTAGTTGAAACCATCGCGAAGAACCTTTTTGTTGGCTTCAACAATTTCAGGTTTTTTCTTGAATTTGATTTCAAAGTATTTCTCAGTAAAATGCAAAGGTCTTGAAAAGATGTAGTATACCATTCCAAGTGTAAACATGTTCTTACTACGGATAATGCTCTTGTTGTCAAGACCAGAATCCTTCAAACTTTCTTTAGTAAGATTTGTAATGTTTGCAAAAATTACCTTAAAGTCTTGGAGTTTTAACTCCTCAACGGGGTCATTGGTTTTGAAACCAGCACGTTGTAGACCTTTCTCGTTAACGGTATCGTTATCGACAATGATCATACCACCGGGCTTAACCCACTTTGCATTTGCCCTAAGAGCTGCAGGGTTCATTGCAACAAGCACATCACAGTAGTCTCCAGGTGTATTAACCTTTGCACTTCCAATGTTTACTTGGAAGCCTGAGACACCGCCAATCGTCCCCTGCGGAGCACGGATCTCCGAAGGGTAATCTGGAAATGTGCTTACACTATTTCCGAAAAGCGCTGATGCGTCGGAAAATAATGTACCAGTCAACTGCATTCCGTCACCTGAGTCACCAGAGAAGCGTACTACCACCTCTTCGATCTCAAGGACTTGTTTTTGTTCACTCATGTCAGATTAAATTTAATTAAAGATAAATTATCTGTCTAAATAATATAAGTAACAGAAAATTAATTACTTAAAATATTTAGATGTATTTAAATAAGGATACAAAATTAGCTATTTTATTAAACAAGGCTAATAAGGGGATGTATTTTACAACATCTATTCAGGTGACATTGGTCAGAGTAGTAAAAATTTAAGTACTAAGGGATTTTGTTATATAAAGTGATACTTTTTAAAAATAATAATAACCGAGTTTTAGCTCGGTTATTATTAAATGGGGTTTTAAATATTAAAAAATCAATTTTGAATTAATTGTGAATACTATTAGAATAGTTAAATGAAATTAAAAAAACATATTGCCTTTCCAGAAAATGATTTTTATTTAAAATATTATGATATGTTATAATTTCTAATTTATCTAGCAATAAACTTATAAGAAAGATAAAATAATAGATTTAATTAAAAACTCTTATTCTCAATCAATAAGTTTTGATTATAGCATATTAAAAATGAAAGAGTAAAAATATTTGCCCATTTAGCATATCCGAATTTATGTTTGATGACTTATAAGTACTTTCATTATTATCAGTTTTAACCTTATCGTTAACCCAATCCCAATGCTCATCGTTTTCTATGTTCTTTCCGCTAAAGTTTCTGCTATATTCTAATCCAATTTCACCACCAACAGATATTTTCGCTAATATAAAATATTCAATACTGGTAAATGCTCTAAGTCCTATCTGTAAACCATTGCTCTTATTGTA
>JBPXJX010000073.1:0-2375 GCA_051715525.1 Bacteroidales bacterium | reverse complement strand
TGACCATATCGACGGGGACCCACCCCTTCCCATCCCGAACAGGGACGTTAAGCCCGTCAGAGCCGATGGTACTGCGAAAGCGGGAGAGTAGGACGTCGCCACCCATCACAGCCCTTGACAACTTCAAGGGCTGTTTTTTTTAAAACGTATTGTTATTTGTTGACAGTTTCAATACCGTACAAAACTTAAAAGCATACGGTGACCATATCGGCGGGGACCCACCCCTTCCCATTCCGAACAGGGACGTTAAGCCCGCCAGAGCCGATGGTACTGCGAAAGCGGGAGAGTAGGATGTCGCCACCCATTAAAGCCTCTAGTTAATCTAGAGGCTTTTTTACTATATTCATTTTTGTTTTTGATTATAATAAAAAGTTAAAAGAATTATTTTCCTTACTTAGTGAGAAAAGAAAAGGCTGTAAGTAATTACAGCCCTTATTTGTATTTGATTTGAAGCGTTAATTTGATAGCAGTTTTCTTATTACTTGGCGATTTTTATCATTAAGATGATTTTTGCCTTCTGGAGTGTATAAATGCTCTATTCTATCTTTGTAACGCTCTTCAACTTTGCCACGCATTACTTTCATTGTACTATTTACAAGACCATTCTGCTCTGTAAACCCTTCATCAAGTAGAGCAAATGTGGCTGGCAGCCATCTATCAGGGAACATATCGCCCATTTCACCCCCTGCTTTATATCTACCAATTTCGCTTGTTATTAGTTTAATTGCCTCTTCTTCAGCTTCGGGGGAATCGTGCTTGATTTGCTTTTCAGCGAGAGCTCTTTTTATAGCTTCCTTTGAAGGTACTATTAGTGCTGTCGTATACGTATTTTGATTGTTGTAAAGAATAACTTGATCTACTAAATTTGATTGCTGAACCAACGATTCTTCAATACCTTCGGGACTATACTTTTCTCCATCACTAGCTATTAATAAACTTTTAAACCTACCTAAAACATAAAGAAATCCATCTTTATCCATATATCCCATATCGCCAGTATGCAACCACCCATTTCTGATAGTTTCAGCGGTTGCTTTTGGATTCTTCCAGTAACCGACCATTACATTCTCACCCCTAACAACAATTTCACCTTTCTGACCAATTGGTAGCTCATTACCATTATCATCACAAATCTTTAAATCGAGATATTTAACTAGGTGCCCTGATGAGCCTAGTTTATGTTTTTTAAGTGAATTTGAACTAATGATGGGTGTTGCCTCTGATAATCCATATCCTTGGAACATGGGGACACCAATTGCATAGAAGAATCTCTGTAATTCAATATCTAACAATGCTCCACCTCCAATGAAGAAATCGAGTTTGCCTCCAAACCCTTCTCTAACCTTTTTAAACAATATTTTGTCGTAAAGCCAAATTAGCGGTTTATAGCAAACGGTTAAGTCTCCACCTTTGTTCCATCCCTCTTTGTTGTACTTATATGATATATCTAGGGCGTGGTTGAATAATTTTTCAACTTTTGGGCCTTTGGCTTTTATACCATTCTCAATATTTTTCTTAAAATTTTTTGCTAGCGCAGGAACGCTTAATAGAATGCTTGGCTTAAGTTCCTTAATATTAACAGGTATGTTTTTTAGGGTATCAAGAGGCGTTTTACCAACCTGAACAGTGCCTATACTTGCACCCATTGCCATGAATGAGTAAATGCCTGCAACGTGACCAAAACAATGATCGAGTGGTAGGATGATAAGAGTTCTGTAATGTTCTGGAATATCCATCAAAGTTAATGCCTGCTCTACATTAGCTGTGTAGTTACGATGTGAGAGTATGATCCCTTTGGGATCAGCAGTTGTTCCTGATGTATAGCTGATATTAGCATAATCGTTGGGTTTAACTGCTTTATAGGCTTCGATTAGCTTTTCTTTGTTTGATTTTAGGTATTCGTCACCAAGTTTGTAAAGATCTTCAATGAGTAAATCGGTATCATTTACTTTCTCCTTTTTATCAAGATAAATAACTCTTTTAGCCAAAGGGAGTTTTTCTCTTATTGACTCAATTTTAGGCGATTGGTTGCCTGATACTATAATAATTGAAGTCTCAGAATGTTCGAGTCTGAATTGCAAGTCCGGACCTTCGAGTTTTATTGAAAGAGGAATATTAACAGCTCCAGTGTATAGTATTGCCAATTCACTTAAAACCCATAGCTTTCGACCTTCAGAAAGTAATGCAATTCTATCATCCTTCTTTACACCTAGGCTTAAAAGACCCGCAGCAAGGCGATATACTTCGTCTTTGGTTTCTTTGAAACTGATCGATTTGAATTCATTTTCCTCTTTTTCCCATATATAAGGGTTGTTGGGGAACCGGTTTACGCTCTCCTCAAATAAATCAATGATGGTCTTCATATCAAAAAGGTA
>JBPXJX010000072.1:0-2351 GCA_051715525.1 Bacteroidales bacterium | reverse complement strand
CGATCTGGATATTTCTTACCTAATGAACAATCTTTAATAATGAAATTAAGATTATTATCTGATTCTTTCTCAAGAGTGTTTATTTTCTCTATAATATTGGTTCCAGCAAAATAATGCCTAGGAATATCTGGAGGAGTAATATCATTAAAATATAATTCCTTTAGAGCAGCTCTTTCAAATACTTCGCAAATCCCTTGAACAAGGGCTTCTTCTCTTGTGTTTCCAGAACACATGCCATTGGAAGCTTGCATTTTTCGAATTAATTCAATGGGAAGATACTCTATTTTGTTTTTAAAAACATCATAGAATGGAATACCTACCAACCTATTTTCATTGTCAAGCGACTTCACCAATTCAATAATATTCTTATCTGCCAATTCAGGTAATAAGAGTTTCAAATATTCAAAATGATTTTCAATTAACTGTTCAGGTTCAAGTTTATTCTCATCAGGGGCAAAATAAAAAGTACTTTTATCTGAATAGCTATTTTCATTTTTGGTAATAAAATAAGTATATTTAAATAAAAAACTGTTTTGCAACCTCTCAATTAGTTCTCCATAAGCACTTGCCAATGAATATTCAGTATTTAGACCTTTGCCATTTGTTCCAATATTTAATTGATCTAGAGAGTTGGACAATGTCAACCTGCATGAATATGAATTGTGTTTAATGTTATTGTAATGAGTTTCAATGGGAAATATACCCACCTTAAGTAGCAAATCCCTTATTTGATTAATAGTGTGAATCGGGTGTTTTGATTTATACTCTTTGCGTCGTTTAAAATTAACTGTGGTTTTCATCATTTTTTCTTGTTTTTAGGCAATCGTTGGGGCAACCATAATAATTTGATGTTTCAGCTAATACTTTTAATCTGCATTTCATTTTCAGATCACAGATTGTGTTAAAGTTGCATGATTTACACTCTGTTAAATGTCCAAGAGTTATTCCTCCTCTGAATTCATTAAGTTTTGAACTGTTCCAAATTTTATTCAAGCCATCATTTGCAATGTTTCCTAAATTATAATTGGCTAAATCAAAAGCATGTATGCAAGGAAATGCATTTCCATCGGATCTTATTGCGATACGTTCGGTACCTGCAGTGCAATAAATGGGTGTTGAATAATTGATTTTTTTTGGTTTATTAACTTTAGTCGCTCGATCAAGAAATAGTACGAACATTCCTTTATCGCTTTCCCTTGTTTTAAAAAGTTGAGTTAATTTTATTTTATCTTCATAGGAGAGGCCGATTGGATTTTTTTTTGCTCGGCCCAATTCATCAATTACAGTAAAGGTAATTGAAAATGCTTTATAAGTTTTTGCAAGCATAATCAACGTATCTATTTCAGTGACATTATCCTTGTATAGTGTCACCGCAATATTAAATGAAGCTTTCTTTTTACTAAGAATTGATATTCCATTAATGGTCCTATCGTAATTTCCTTCTCCCCTAATTTTATCATGTGTTTGTGAAGTTGCACCATCAAGAGAAATACTGGTTATAATATTTTTACTTTTCAAAAATTTCGAATTCTCATCATTTATTAAAGTCCCGTTTGTAAGCACTTCAACTCTAAATTTCTTTTTTGTTAAAAATTTCAATATGCTGTTTATTTCCTTATGAAATAAGGGTTCTCCTCCAGATAATGTTATTTTGTAAATACCGGCATCTTCAAGCTGGTTAAATATTGCTTTCCATGATTCTTTGTTAATAACAGGGTATTTTAATGATTTTGGAGATGCGTTTTGAAAACAATGATTGCATTTTAGATTGCAAAGAGCGGTTAAGTGGACTTCTGCTGATATGGGGGAATTTGCTACAGGAACTATTAATGAGTCTATAGTATCAGAATTAAGCAAATTATTTTCTTCCGTTTTAACATTTGGATCTAAGGTTATTTTTTTAAAATTTTTTTTGGTCAAACTGTATTTTATGCCATTCACAATATCAAAGGCTGTGTATAATTGCTTATGGTATGGATCATGTCTAAACTTATACTGTATCATCTTTTCTTTATTTAAATTAGAAAAAAACAACGGTGAGTATTTGTTGACGAACTCACCGTTTTTTTCTAGAATTTAGCAACAAGCTAATACCCCGTCTCCAGGAATTTGCTGTTCAGCTACCTTACCACCTTTAATAAGTTTCTGGTTTTCTTTTTTAATTACTTTTTTTCCAAACTTAGTGTCTAAGTTTAAATTTTTTTTAGTTTTCATATGTTTAAATTTAAATGAATTTTGCCTACTCTTATCCCTTTTGGGCATACGGGGCAAATAAATGCTCTGGCCAGAAATATCTAATTGCATTTCAAAAGTAAGTTCTATTACTCCATTTTTTCTGGAGTGAAATTAAA
>JBPXJX010000071.1:0-1779 GCA_051715525.1 Bacteroidales bacterium | reverse complement strand
TAAGTGGCATATTGAATATTTACATCTTCATAATCAATAATGCACTCCATACCATCTCCACCTTTAACATCATACCAAGTATTTCCATTGTAAAGTAACTTGCTGCCGTTATCTTGAAGCCCAGTAATAACTTCGCCTTTAACAGTTTGTGATACTCCGAGTTTGTATATTTGGCTTGTAACCAATCCACTTGATAAGTCTGTCCATGATGTTCCGCCATTTGTCGTTTTGTAAATACCTCCATCGTTTGCTTCAAAGAATGTTGTGTTATTTTGGAATTCCATGTAGTGCTTGTCAGCATGAACTGCAGGAACTTTATCACCCCACCAGTGGTTAACAATGCTCCAGTTTACCCCACCATCAATAGATTTCCATGAATTAACTCCACCTAGGTAAATTTCATTCTCATTAGTTGGCGAAACGGCAAGGGTAAGATCATACCATCCCTGTCCATCTGTTCTTACATCGCCAGCATCCCAGTTTAGAAGGTTTTTACCTGAAACAGTACCATCGTATACTTTTGAAAATGAAAGGCCATTGTTGCTTGATTTAAAAATTCCATCCATTCCACCTTCTAAATTTGATGATAAGGCATAAACTGTTGATGGGTTAGATTTTGCTACATCAAGTTCCACCCGTAAAACTGTATTAGGGAAACTGTGCTTTGGGTTCCAAGTTGTTCCTGCATCTTTTGTTTTATAGATTATGGCTGGGTATTCATTCCCAGAACTAGTATAATAACGACTTGCTGCAAAAAGGACGCTATCTTCACCTCCAAACTTAAACTCCATATCATAAAAAAAACCATTTAGAACTTTAGTCCAATTTGTTCCGCTATTGATTGTTTTATAGATACCCCCGTTTGTAGCAACATAAATGATATTTTGTTGTGTAGGGTGAGCAAGCATTCTAGTTATCCTAAAGCGACTTGATTGATTAAATACCAACCCTGTTGTTGACCATGTTTGCCCATCATTTGTAGACTTCAAAACTCCTATCGAATAGTTATCACCTGCATCACGATCACCAGTTGCAATATATATAGTTTTCGAAGTTTCATAATCACTTGGAATGAAAATCTCGCTAACCCCTAGCACTGGGATATTATTTGTTAAAATAGTCCATGTGCTACCGCCATCAGTAGTTTTCCATAACCCACCAGAAGGAGATCCTACCCAAAAAATGTTTGTATTACTTGGATGAAATGCAATGCAATTAATTCGACCTATACCAGCATATCCACCTTCTGAACTGTTAGGCCCTAAACTTTGCCAGTTTGCCTCATCAGCTTTTATGCTAGAAAGTTTTAAGTTGTTTAATAATAGATTATTTGTTTCAGGGAATTTTCCAGTTTTTGGATCAACCCTTGTTTCCCAAAACCATTCCCAGCGTTTGAATTGTTTCCAACCTGCTACTTTTTTCTTTTTACCATCAATCGAGTAATACCCTTTTTTTACATCATATTTATTACAATACTCATTGAATTCCTTTTGAATATCATAAAATGTTACAGTGCTTTTTTCTTGAGTAGGTAAGTAGAAATTATCTCTCCAAGTTTGAGCAAAAAGTAATGCAGGCATAAACCCTAATAAAATTCCAACTATTTTTTTCATTTTTTAATTTATTTTAAACTCTTTATAAATAACTTGAGAATTGTTTTGCGATATGCTGTAGGTAATTCTGATTCTGTAAATTCCAGGTTGACATATTGACGATATTGTATTGGGAATTTCATTCTTGTTTCTTTTTCCACACCAACTTTCTTTTTTATCCCACTTA
>JBPXJX010000070.1:0-3213 GCA_051715525.1 Bacteroidales bacterium | reverse complement strand
TGAAATATCTCTGTTTCAGAGCTTAACCGCTTTGCCGATGAGATGATGATTCGTAATGGCAAAACCACTTTGGAAAATAAACTAGTTGATAGCCTTATTTATAAAGATCAGGTGATAAATCTTATAAAGAAGAAATTAAATATTGCCGATAAAAAGTATATTCCATCTGTATCGCTTGATGATTCTGCAAAGCTTCCAACTCCATTAAAAGGAAAAGGGTTATCGAAAAATAAGATTGCCGTTATTTATGCAACTGGTGAGATCAACATGGGCAATGCAACCGATGGTGCAATTGGATCTGATGGAATATCAAAAGTGATTCGTGATGCTCGTCGCGATAGCACAATTAAAGCTATTGTATTAAGGGTTAATTCTCCTGGAGGTAGTGCTCTAGCATCAGAGGTAATTTGGCGCGAGATGGTTTTGGCGAAACAAGCTAAACCTGTTATCGTATCTATGGGTGATGTAGCAGCATCAGGAGGTTACTATATTTCCGCTCCAGCTGATACTATACTTGCCGATCCGACAACAATCACTGGCTCTATCGGTGTATTCGGAATGTATTTCAATGTAAAGGAAGGATTAAGTGGAAAACTTGGAATTAACGTTGAAACAGTATCAACTAATAAACATGCCGATTTTGGGTCGATGTATCGTCAGTTAACGGCCGAGGAGCGAGCAGTTGCTCAGCTTGGAGTTGAAGATATATATCAAACATTTATTGGTCACGTTTCAGAGGGTAGAAATATTCCTGTTGCCAAAGTTGATGAGATTGGTCAAGGTCGCGTATGGAGCGGGGCTAATGCAATTAACATTAAACTTATTGATCAGTATGGTGGATTAAAGGAAGCGATTAAAGTTGCTGTTAAAATGGCTAAACTTGATGAATATAGATTAACCGAACTTCCTAAACAAAAAGAGCCTTTCCAACAGTTTCTCGATGAGCTAACCGGTAAAACAAAAGCCTCTATTCTTAGCGATGAGCTGGGATTAGCATATAAGCACTACAATAACATTATGAATATGATAAGCAATCAGGGTATTCAGGCTCGTATACCATATAACGTTGAATTATATTAACAATCAATATTTCAAAGTTTTAAGGGTGCTCATATGGAGCACCTTTTTTGTTTATTACAACTGCGTTAATTCTTTTTAGCGATAAAATAGATATCTTTGACAGACAGAATTATATATCAAAAACACATGGCTAAGATGCTTTCGATTTTACTTTCTCCTTTTGCACTACTTTACGGATTGATCGTGAAGGTTAGAAACTATTTGTTTGATTGGGGTATATTAAAATCGATTTCGTTCAGTAAGCCTTTAATCTGTGTTGGGAACATTACCGTTGGAGGGACAGGAAAAACACCACATGTAGAGTATTTAATAAGGCTATTGTATAAAGATTTTAAGGTTGCAACCCTAAGCCGCGGTTATGGGCGAAAGACAAAAGGTTTTTATTATGTAAATGAAAATTCAACATCAAATGAGGTTGGTGATGAGCCATTGCAGATGAAACTTAAGTTTCCTTCTGTTAAAGTAGCCGTTGATGGGGATCGTAGGAATGGAATAGCTCATTTAATTAATGATAATTTAAACCTTGATATAATTATTCTTGATGATGCCATGCAGCATCGATGGGTGAAACCTGGCTTTACGATTTTACTTGTTGACTTTAATCGATTAATTACTCGCGACTTTTTTATGCCCATGGGCAGGCTACGCGATAGCGTAAAAGAAAAGCGTAGGGCAGAGATTGTGATTATTACTAAATGTCCTCTTGATTTGAGCAATGAGCAAATGAATGCTGTCAGAAAAGAGTTGGATTTGCATTCGAATCAAAATATTTACTTTACAGGGATTGGCTATGGCGAACCAAAGCCAATATTTGCAGAGTATGGAAAAGAATTAGTTTTGAATGGTCGACAAGACATTTTTGCTTTTGCAGGAATCGCCAACCCCACTTTTTTCTATTCTCATGTAAAAAGTAAGGCGAAATTAATTGAATCGTATACCTTTGCCGACCATTTTACTTTTTCTAAAAGTAAAATTTCGCCTATATTTGAAAACTATTTAAAATACAAATCGCTTGACAAATCAATAGTAACAACCGAGAAGGATGCTGCACGATTGAGAGGAATTGAAAACCTCGATGAAGAGTTTAAAAAAGCATTATTCTACATACCAATTGAAATCAAGTTTATCGATAATCAGGAAAACAGTTTTACTAATCAAATATTGACCTATGCTCGAAAAAATTAAGGAAACAGCAGCGTTTATCCAAAGTAAAGTAACCATTAACCCCGAAGTTGGAATTATTCTTGGAACAGGATTGGGTGGATTAGTTCGTGATATTAAGAATCAACAGGTGCTTGAGTATAAAACTATACCAAACTTCCCATTATCAACAGTTGATGGACACTCTGGTAAACTAATCTTTGGTGATTTAGGAGGTAAAAAGGTAGTAGCAATGCAGGGTCGATTCCATTACTACGAGGGCTATGATATGAAACAGGTAACTTTCCCTGTTCGTGTAATGAAACTTCTTGGAATAAAATATCTATTTGTTTCAAACGCTAGTGGGGGAGTTAATCCCGATTTCGAGATTGGTGATTTAATGATCATCAACGATCACATCAACCTTATCCCGAATCCACTTGTTGGTACAAACATGGCTGAACTTGGAGCTCGCTTCCCTGATATGAGTGATGCGTATGATCATAAGCTGATTGCTCTTGCAAAAGAGGTTGCAAATAAGAATGGCATTAAGGTTCAAGAGGGTTGCTATGTAGGTACAACTGGTCCAACTTTCGAAACGCCTAAAGAATATCAGTATTTCAGAATCATAGGTGGTGATACCGTTGGAATGTCAACTACACCAGAGGTAATTGTTGCTCGTCATATGAAACTTCCTGTTTTTGCAATATCAATTATTACGGACCTTGGAGTTCCTGGTAAAATTCAGGTGGTTACTCACGAGGAGGTTCAAGAGATTGGAAAGCAAGCTGAGAAAAAGATGACTCTCATTATGGAGGAGATGATGCAGAAACTATAGATTATTCAACATAATCAAAAACCTGAGCTGGATTTCGGTCCAGCTTTTTTATTTCCAAATTAAGATTAAACATAAATTGAAAGTAATTATCTATCATTTATTACAAATTGTTAATTTAGGTCTTCCTTTTCAATAACTAATTGTAGTTTTGTAAT
>JBPXJX010000069.1:0-1912 GCA_051715525.1 Bacteroidales bacterium | reverse complement strand
AAAGAGCTATAAAACGTAAACTTTTGCCCTGTGAAAGGTATTGACCAATCAATTCCCTTTCATCGATGCTTAACCTTTGATATTTATTCATGACAACAATTTAACTTAGTTAAACTGTTGCGTTAAAAACTTGATGCTGAGAAATATTAAATTTGCAATTCACAAAACAAAATAATTCCATATATTTAATTTTACCTATATTAAAATATAGAATTATTTGTAGTTATAAATGACTCAAAGTATGAATATTCGTAAAATAACATATACGGTTGGTCATATACATATACTTACCTTTTCAAAATATTTTAAATCAATTCTTGCTCCTTATTTTAGTTATGAACCATTGGAATATGGAATTGATAATGACGGTTCAATACATGAAAATGCTCGATTAGTATTTCGAGAATCTGGTTTTATTTTACAATTTAATAAAGAAGTAGCTACTTTAATTTATGAAGGAGATGTTGCTGAAGTAAAAAAGCACAACCCAATTATAGATATTTTCTTTGATATATATGAAAAGGTAACAAAAATTGATGGTTTTATAAAAACCAAGAATAATAAAATTATAATCGATTTTATAGAAATTTATGATCCTGTAAAATATGCTCAATTGTTAGAACAAAATAAATACTTTCCTAATGTTTTTGGAAACCTGAATGAATTTGCATTAATTCATGAATTTAAAAAAGCAGATAAAGATTGTAGATTTCAATTAGGTAATTTCACTGAGAAAGACATACATAAATCTAATCTTTCTAGTTTGAACACCAAGTTTAATAGGGATTTATTCGGAAATGTAGGATTGATGATTCAGATTTCAGTTAATGAAAAGACTTCATCACCATCATTTTCCAAATTCAAGTCTTTGATAAAAGATGCAGAACAAATTCTAGCACAATTTAGAAATAAAATTGATGGAGAAAACATTTAATAGTAAATCGCTTTTTGAATCTAATGTGTTTAATGCTAGTTTATTATCAAATGAAATAAACAGCAACATTATTGAGCACGATAATTACCTTCCCACCTTTATTTCAGATGATAAATATACCTTATTTGAAAAGCTAGGTCTTCCAACTATTAGTACAGGGAATAGCCAATATGAAAAAGCTGAAACATTTCTAAAAAACAAGCTTGATACTGTACAAAGTAATAGATATTATTTCGAGGAAGTGAAATTCCAACAGTGGAAGATGGTAGAAAATATTTCAGCTAAATTGCTTTGTATAAATTCAAATACAGTCATATTAGAATGTCTAATAGATAAAGAGGAAAAAATCTATGAAGAAAGAGAGCTTAATATCTCTTTATTTAAAAATTTTGAACTTAAAATTGGTGGCTTTTTCAAATTGTGTCTATTTGAAAGAGACAATAGTATGATGATGGAGGTTAAGGATGGCTCTAAGCTTGTTTTAGAAAATGAATTTCCGACAATTGATTTTTATGCAAGATTCGGGCGTATGAAATTATCGAATAAGCTGTGATGAATATAACCTTTAAAAATGTTGGACAAGGTGATTCGATTTTACTTGAATGGAAGAGGGATAATACAAGTCGTTACGGATTGATTGATTGTAACCTTTTTAATGGGTCAAATCCAGTCTTGGATGAAATTAAAATCAAAAAAATTACTCTCTTTGATTTTATTATTGTTTCACATCTCCATTATGATCATTATTGCGGTTTTGCAGATTTGTTGGAATATTGCATAAACAATAAAATTTATATTCAAAATTTTTTACACACATTTGATACGGAGTATTTTAGATTATTTTCTTTAATTGTTTCGAGTCAAAAACAGCAATTAGTAACTCAAAAATTTTTAACTGTTCTTGAAAGAGCTGTTGATGAAAGAATTATATTGACTATTGATAAAGTAAGTTCTAATTTCTCTTCTATTTTTATTTCT
>JBPXJX010000068.1:0-9415 GCA_051715525.1 Bacteroidales bacterium | reverse complement strand
TGTAAGTTATAATTAATTCGAGTATTAAAAGTCTTAGTTATCAGAAAAAATAGATGATTTTAATCACCGTTTTCTTTAACAATTTAGAATGCCAATAATTGATGTTATTTCTTTAATAATGAACATTATAATCAATATTTCTAAAGAGTATTATTATGTTTCAGGCAGTATCAAAAAAATAGAAGTAGATTCCAATCATTATAAAATATGAATAGAATAAAGCAATGCTTTTCCTTTTCTACTTTCTTCAGAAATGGAATGGAAAAATTTTAATATTAAAAATTAAATACGTTAGGAATCTCTTTTTAGGAGATAAAGAGTGTGGCCTAAATCAATCTTTTGATAAATATCAAATCCATACTTTTTATAAAACAATAGGTTATCAGCCATAGAGGTTTCAAGATAAATAGGTTTTTGAAGCAGTTCAGCGTCTTTGATTATTCTTTCTATTAATTTACCTCCATGCCCTTTTTGTTGCTCGGTTGATTTAACGCCAATAAACCATAAATAGAATATTGATTTATCGAGATATAAGGATTTTATCAATGAATCACGTTTTAAAACTTTAAAAACTCTCCAGAGTCCAATGCATGTGATAATCAATTTTATATTAAGCAAAATAGAGTAAATATTAGTTTTCCTTTTTTCGGGGAGTATTGTTAATGCACATACATTTCCATCATCAGAAAGGTAAACATTACCAAACATATTGCATACATCAAAGGAATACTCCATTAAAACCTTAATTCTTTGGGCTCTTTTTTTATCTTGCTTTACAATATAGTTAACGCTTTTGTTATTGTCAAATGATTGGCAAAGGATATCAACAACTGCTGTTTTATTAATTAGTTTTTTTGCCATCAAATATTATTCATATTATGAAATAGGATAAAATCTAACTCTTTTTGAACTGTGGTTTAATTAAAAAAAACTTCTTTAAGATGATAATAAAAAGGGCAAATATATTGCCCTTTTACTCACTATAATTAATGTGATGTTCCCTTTAACCTAACAACCTCATCTGCTAATTTCATTGCATTGTATGCATTTACAATACCGCCTGTTTTAGAGAGTGTCGAAAACTTAACTTTACTAGTCTTTTTTTCTTTAAGATTTGGACAAAATACTTTCTGTTTTTGATGAGTATTGGCCGATTTTAGTAAAATGTCTTTTAGCTCAATCGATGTTAATTCAGGGTAGTATGACCAAACCAATGCTGCAATGCCAGTAACTACTGGCCCAGCAAAACTTGTCCCATCCATTTTGGAATATTTATTACCAGGATAAAGCACAATCATATCAACACCAGGAGCAAAAAGGTCAACACTTTTTTGACCATAATTTGAGAAAATTGCAGTTAATTTTTTATTTAAAGTACGATCGTTTGCGCCAACAGTAATCCAACTATCTATACGACTACCATCATTAAGCAAGTTGGTTGGGTAATTATCTTCTATATCAATATTTTCTCCATCATTTCCAGCAGCATGAATCATCAAAACATTATGCTCTTGTGCATATTTTATAGCATCATCAATGAACTCTTTTTGCGGAGAAAAGTCTTTCCCAAAAGACATGTTTATAATATTAGCCCCATTATCAACTGCATATCTAATAGCCAGAGCAATATCTTTATCTCTCTCATCGCCTCGAGGAACTGCCCTTAGAATCATCAATGAAACATTTTCGGCTATCCCGTTAACACCTATGCCATTATCCCTAACTGCAGCTATTACTCCTGCAACAGGTGTTCCATGGTCTGAACGGGGACCCTTTACATCATTATTACCATAATTTTTCTCATTAATATTATAAGGATTATCTCCAATTATATCTCTGGGTTTAAAGTTTAGGTTGTAATGCTTTTCGAGGTACATATCAGTATTTGCTTTAAAATCGTCTAGATATTTTTGAGTAAATCCATTATTATAAAGGTTTAACAAATATTTTTTTGCACTTGTAACCCTTTCATCCATACTAAAAATTGATTTTAAATCGTCAACGGTATATGATTTTTTCCCAAGGAAACTCAGCACTGTTTCCTCGGCTAATCTGAGGCCCTTCTCAAATGATGATGTATTTGACTTTGTTTTAGAATGTTTATCAAATTCTTCTAAATAACGAGCTTTTGATTTCAAATACATATTGTATTCCTTTTTCAGAGCAGGTGTAAGGGTGTCTGGAGATTTTACGTTTTTAAATTTTTCGTCATATTCTCGGTATATTCTTGTCTGTTCTACATTCTCGAATGTAATATTTTCTCCCTTTGCGTTTCCAAGAAATCCCCACCCATGTATATCATCAATGTATCCATTATTATCATCATCAATGCCATTATTTGGTATTTCTTTCTCATTTATCCAAAATCGTCCCTGTAAATCGGGATGTTCTGTATCTGTTCCGCTATCAATAATTGCAACAATTACCTTTTTCTTAGGTTTAAGTTTAGGTGTTATTTCTCTATATACACGATCTACATCTGTTCCTTCAACTTTATTAAAAGTCGGACTTAAATTATACCAATTTAATAGTTTAATATCAAGAGAATCTATTGTTGATAGGCCTTTAGACTGGCCATGACTATTAATAGAAATTCCCAATAAAAAAACCAGCCACAGGCAGGTTAATTTGCTTATTTTCTTAACGATACTATTCATTTTAATTCAAATTGTTGTTAGTTACATATAATCAATATACTCTAAGTTTAAAGATAATACTATTTTTGAAATTAAGAATTGGTTGAGATTTTTAAAATATCGATTGTGTTAAATTTTCACCAAATTTTAAAACAAAATATGAAAAAACATGTTATATGCATAATTATTAATAAAAAAGAAAACAATGAGAAAAAAAATTCAATTCGGCGAAAACGTAGAAGGTTACAACATCCCAGTACTAAATGAACGTGAAATTAGAGCAGCTGCAGGGATACTGTTTTTATTTACATTTCTATCACTTTTACTTATCCTACTTAAGGGTAACTTCCTATTGATTAAATATGTGATTACTGTTTTTATGGTAGATTTTATCATACGTGTATTTGTCAGCCCTAAATATGCTCCAACTCTGGTAATCAGCCGTTGGATTGTTAGCCGCCAGAACCCTGAATATGTAGGTGCTGCTCAGAAGAAGTTTGCTTGGATAATTGGAATAATCCTCTCAGTTTCTATGTTTGTGTTAATGGTTTTGATTAATTCATACAGTATAATTACAGGCCTTATCTGCCTAGTTTGTTTAATATTTCTTTTCTTTGAATCAGTATTTGGCATTTGTTTAGGATGCTTGTTCTACAATATATTTTACAAAGAAAAAGCACAGCACTGCCCGGGTGAAATTTGTGATGTAAAAAATAAGCATGATATTCAAAAAATATCATTTATTCAAATTCTTTTTGTGCTAGGAATGGTTGGGTTAGTCGTACTAACAGCTTTCCTTTTCAACGATTTTTTCAGTGTTAAGCCGCATGATTTATTTGGAAGTACACATTAATTCATTACTCTAGTTCTTTTTAGCACAAGCTTTTGCTTGTGCTTTTTTATGAGCTTCAGTAAGTGCTTATTAAAAAATAGGCAATAAATATAGTTTCTTATTTTATTTTAAGCACATACAATAAGCCTCCTCCTGAAATTATAATACCCTTAGGAGATTTTATCTTAATATCTTCAAAAAATATCTTTGTAACCTTCATGTTTTTTTTCTTTAAATTTGTAATTGCACTCCTCATTTCTTCGGTTAGTTTATTTGAATTACTCTTGTACTCTTGCAAAAATCCGCTATCCATAAAATCTAAACCATAGCTCACAATATCATAACCGGCTTTATCGATAGATAGTTCTCCAATTTTCAAGAATTCATCAATACCAATAGTGTCATTGGGCATATAACCACGAATTTCGGATTGAACAGTAATATTATCCTGACATTTTGCGATTGAGGAAATTGCAACAAATGCAATTAGTAATATTAAAGTTCTCATGATTAGCTATTCATTAGAAATAATTATCAAAAAAAATAAAATACTAATTTACAATTTGTATTTCTAAGTTAATGTCAATTATTCAATTTTCTATTTTATTCTTAAATGTCTCTCGGTATCGAATTATAATCAGCACCTTATAGTAAATAATTAGGTATAAAGAAAATATTCAGCTGCTTTTACCTATTTATTGATTTTAAAATTCTGCAATCTAAACCATTCTAATTTTTATTAGTCTATTATTGAAGTCGTTAATTTTTGTAAATTTAAGGGGTTATTTGATATTAATATTCAAATGAATTGTAACTATTAATCTATAATCAGGAGGATGCTTATGCTTAGAATATTTACATTTTTAACTGCCCTCATTTTATTTTTTAATTTCAATGTTATTGCTCAGAAAAAAGATAAAAAAGAGGTTGGAAAGTTTAATGTTAGACCCATGAATGCTGAAGATCGTTTTAATGCGTTCTCTGTGTTCGATGAAATGAAGAAAAACTCAATCTTTGGTGGTTTAAAATGGCAGTTTATCGGCCCCAATAATATTAGTGGGCGAATGACTGATATGGCAGTTGTAACTCCCAAAGGGAAAAATTATACCATTTTTGTGGCTACTGCATCAGGCGGTGTATGGCGCACAAAAAACGAAGGGGTTTCATGGGAACCCGTTTTTGAAGATGCTGCTTCAACAGCAATTGGCGATATTACCATTGCTCCATCTAACCCTGATGTTGTTTGGATAGGAACTGGTGAAAGCAATATTTTTAGAAGTAGTAATGCTGGCTCAGGAGTCTATAAATCGATCGATGGCGGTAAAACATGGGTACATAAAGGGTTAACTTCAACCTATACAATTCCACGAATAGTAATTCACCCGTCAAATCCTGATATAGTTTATGTGGCTGCGTCAGGCTCAGAATGGACTAATAACTCCGAAAGAGGCATATATAAAACGGTTGATGGTGGGAATACATGGAAAAAGGTTCTTTTCATAAATGAGAGTACTGGGATAATAGACTTGATTATCGATCCCTTAGATCCAAACACTTTGTACGCTTCATCTTGGCAAAGAAAAAGAAATAAGTGGAACGATCCTCGTAATGAAAAAGGCTATACCGGAAGCGGCATCTATAAAACAACCGATGGAGGGGAGAGCTGGTTGCCAGTAAATAACGGATTACCCGAAGGGCGATTTAGAGGAAGAATTGGAATTGATATTTCAAAATCAAATCCAAGTGTTTTGTACTCGTTTATTGATAATTACGAATTAGCACCAAAAGACACCACTGAGGATGAAACTGATGCCTATGGAAGGCCAACTGGCGGAAGGATTAAAGGAGCAACAGTATATAAAACAACCGATAAAGGGAATTCGTGGTTTCAGGTTAGTGAATCAAACGACTATATGCTTCAACTTTCTGGAACTTATGGATGGGTCTTTGGCCAGGTAAGAGTTGACCCTAAGGATGAGAATAAAATCTTTGTAATGGGGTTAGGATTAAATGTTTCAATGGATGGAGGGAAAACCTTTAAAGAACTTGATGGCATGCACAGCGATCATCATGGTGTATGGATCGATCCTGAGAATACAAACTATATGGTTAACGTGAATGATGGTGGCCTTGCCATTTCTTACGATAGTGGTGCTAACTGGCGAACCTTTTCAAACAATATTCCAGTTGTGCAGTTTTTTAATGTAAACTATGATATGGATAAACCCTTCCATGTTTTTGGTTCAATTCAAGATCATGGTAGTTATAAAGGCGAAGTGAATTTAGAATACGGGAGAAATCAGATTCCAACGGCTACATTTACTTCAGCCCCAGGTGGTGAAGGGAGTAATCATGCAATAGATCCTACGAATCCAAATATTGTATATTCAGCAGGGTTTTATGGAACCCTCTCAAGAACAAATATTAAAACTGGCGAGAGAAAAAATATTGTTCCAAGGCCTAAAAAAGGTGAAGCAAAGTACCGCGGGCAATGGCTTGCGCCTTTTATAATCTCTCCACATAATCCACAAATTCTCTATCATGGGATGAACTTTGTTTTCCGTTCACTCAACAGTGGTGATACATGGGAGAAAATCAGCCCGGATCTTACATTTAACGATACAACAACTATGGGCGATATCCCTTACCATACATTATTTTCTCTATCAGAATCACCTCTAAAATTTGGGCTAATCTATGCTGGAACTGATGATGGTCGTGCCCATGTAACAAAAAATGGGGGTGTTTCTTGGGAGGAGATTTCAAAAAATCTCCCACTAAAGTGGATTTCAAGGTTAGTTGCTTCAAAATATGATGAGGGTACCGTTTATATGAGTCAAAATGGTAAGAGGGATGATGATTTCAGAGCCTATCTTTGGAAATCGGTTGATTATGGTAAAACATGGGCTGATATTTCTAAAAACATCCCTTGTGGACCTGTTAATGTTATTAGAGAAGATCCATCAAACAGCAATATCTTGTATGTAGGAACCGATATGGGTGTTTATGTTTCCATCGATTCTGGAAATTCGTGGAACGTGTTAGCCGGAAATTTCCCTGTAACCTTTGTTCATGATTTGGTAATACATCCACGCGATAATATCATGATTATTGCAACTCACGGCAGAGGATTATGGGCAATGGATGTTTCTTTAATTCAAAAAATGAATTCGGAGGTGCTAAACTCAAAAGCCTATGTATTTGATATTGACAAAGCGCTTGTATCCCAAAAGTATGGTAGCTGGGGAAGAGAAGTTTACTCAAATGCTTCTGTTATTTTTTATATTAATGAAAAACAGAAAATTGTAATCAGAGTTTCAAATGATAAAGGACTAGTGGTTAAAAAATCCGAAGTTGAGGGTAGAAAAGGCATTAACGTATTTGACTGGGATTTAAAACTAAATGAGAATAAAGAGAATAAGTTTGTTCAAGAACCGGGTAAATACGTTGTCAAAATTTCTACATCAGATGGAGATTTCGAAAAAACGATGACCATTTCTGAGCAAGGGGATAATGATTAATTTATAATATAAATAAGTTTTTATTTTTTGGGGTATCTCAACTTTTGAGATACCCTTTTTTATTATCCTTAAAATTAATGTGCTGATAGTCAATTATAAAATAGAACATTCCTAATCGGAATTATAATGCTTATTGCAATAAAAACTAATATTCAAGTAAAACTCTATTCAGCTATCCTGAAGTTATAGATTTTTTTTACCCTATCTTACCAAAAAAAGATACCCCTTCCCTTTCAGAGTAATCAGTTCAATATTTGAATCCTCTGAGAAGTACTCGCGGAGCTTACGGATATAAACATCGAGTGTGCGAGAGTTGAAGAAAGAATCGTCACCCCAAACGGTTTTAAGGAGAAACTTACGATCGACGGTTTGATTTGGATTAACGGTAAGCAAATTCAACACTTCATGATCACGTTGCGAAAGTTTGATTGTTTTTGTGGGAGAAATCAATTCGTATCGAAGAGGAGAATAGATATATTTCCCAAGCACTCTATCGCTATTATTATCCTTATTATTCTTAGCTTTTGCCAATATGCTTAGCATGTTGTTTATCCGAACAATCAGCTCCTCCATACTAAATGGTTTGCGAATGTAATCCGATCCGCCAACCTCAAAACCTTTTACCAAATCAGCCGTTTCTGCTTTTGCAGTTAGGAAAATGATTGGTAGCATAGGATATCGTTTTTTGATTTCAGCACAAAGCGTGTAACCATCAACGTTGGGGAGCATAATATCGAGTACACAGATATCAGGTGTAAAGGTGCTAAAACTCTGCATCACCTTTGAGCCATCGGCAATAAGCATCACATCAAAACCTTGCTTCTGGAGCGTTTCGTGAACAATCTTGCCTAAAAATGGCTCATCCTCGATATATAAAACTCGTTTATTCATTATCCGTGCTTTGGAAACGATAGTGTAAATCGGCATCCACCCTCTTTCAAATTCTCAACACCAATTGTCCCTTTGTGCTGTTTCATAACCATTGCGGCATAGCTAAGCCCAAGTCCATAGCCTTTTACATTATGCTTATTCTGAGTAGGTACTCTAAAAAATTTATCGAAAATATTTGCTAAATATTCCTCTGGAATCCCAATGCCATTATCGGATACGGTGAGAATAACTCTCGAATTCTCTTCCCAAAGTTTGACAGCAATTTTAGGGTTCCCCTCAACATATTTCAAACTATTATCAATAAGGTTAATCAAAACACCCTGAATATGCAATCTGTCTGCTATTATTGTAAAATTAAAAACCTCGGCATCAATCGTTAAATGTGCATTCATTTGCTGAAAGCGTATTTGCATTGATTGCGCTACCTCATCAACAATTGTCTTAAGAGAAACTTTTTCTGGATGCATAAAACCATTTGTAACGCCATCGTATATTGATGATGTTAAAACGTTTTGCACAAGCATTTCGAGTCGATTCATCTCAGCCTGGGCGATACGAATATACTCATTGGCCTTAACTGGTTCGTTCTTTAAATCAAAGGTCTGTAGAGCTTCTAAAGCAACCTTAACAGTTGCAACGGGGGTCTTAAGCTCGTGCGAGATATTTGCAACAAATTCGTTTCGAATTACATTCAACTCCATCTGCTTTTTTAAGCTAATAAAAGAAATTGTAAATGCAGCGCCAGTTAATATCAGAAGGATTATTCCAAATAGAATTTGAGGTAAAAGGTTTTTAATTAGATAGATTTGATATTTAGATATGTTTACTGCTAGTGATGAACCATTGATACTTGTGGAAATATAAATCCCTTTTTTGTTAGTATTGCTGTCTTTATCTGTCCAGAAGATTTTAAAATTACTGCTGATTGGCTTGGCTTCGAAATCTCTTTTAATGAATGCGCTATCAACAAACGTTGAAAACTTGAAATTGAAAGTTCTAGTATTCTTTGTTGAGTCTGCAAATTTATTAGTAAAAACTTTAAGGCTGCGAAGTATCAACTTATCCGAAAGTACATTTTCTCCATTTGCCTCAACCTTAAAATCTGATTTTATACGAATGGTATCGTGTTTTGATCTGTTATCGACAATTACTTCCGAAATTTCTGGGTTGCCTCCTGAAATACTTATTTTATTAGGAGATACTGAATCAATACAACCTCTATCCTTGGCTTTTAGAGCAATAACATTAGAACTAACGCTATCAGTCATCACATACATCTGAACTTTAGGCTTTTTATCACCCTTCATAATTGGGTTCACAACCTTTTTAAGCAGTAAAGAGTCGAGCATCTTATCCTCTGATGCACGGAGTTCACGTTCAAGATCTTTGGTGAGTAATTGCTTCTCCTGATCGAACCGCACTAAAAGCCACTGAATAACAAAGAATGTTAGCAACACTTGGCTGGCTAACATCAAAAACCTTATTCGTCGTATTTTCTTAGGATTGCTCATAGCTTAAACTTGCAGTAAAAGTAA